>DAOOIV010000021.1 GCA_035384605.1 Phycisphaerae bacterium | reverse complement strand
TAGTTCCATATAGCACAATATGTCAAGAGTCAAGAGTTGACCCCGATACCCCCCCCGATACCCCCCTAGCACAATATGTCAAGAGTCAAGAGTTGACCCCGATACCCCCCGGCCGACCTGCCCTACCTGCAGGTGGAGGGTTGGCATCGTCATGAATGCCGAATGTGGAAAGGATTCCGCAGGGGGTGCGGCCCGGAAAGGATTCCGGGCCGAGCGGAGATGGGCCGACGGGGGCGTCGGCCCTACAGCGACGGGGGCGTCGGCCCTACAGACACTCGAACTCAGCCTACGCCGGATGCGGAGATGGGCCGACGGGGGCGTCGGCCCTACCCCCCGCATGCCCACGCAAAGCCGTGGGCATGGCACCCGGCACGCCCTAGCGTGCTGCCATGGACGCCGAATGCGGAAAGGATTCCGCAGGGGGTGCGGCCCGGAAAGGATTCCGGGCCGAGCGGTTTGGAGGTTTGGTCGGACATGAGCGGTCAAAATGGCGCGCAGAGCATGCCCTACCGTGGTGACATCTCAATGGTTGGTGGCGGGTCCGGCGACCTGCCGTGCGGGAATACGCTTGCCTGGGGGCAAGGATGGGCCGACGGGGGCGTCGGCCCTACAGACGCTCGAACTCAGCCTACGCTGGATGCAGAGATGGGCCGACGGGGGCGTCGGCCCTACCCTCCATGCCTACGCATGGCCGTGGGGATGGCGCCCGGCACGGGTTGTTACTCTCTCCCCCACTTGTCCCACGGAGTCTCGATGCTCACCTGGGTCTGGCCGCGGGCCGCGCGGCGGCAACGGAGGATGACTTGGCGGTGCATCGGGAGGGGGGCGATCGGGTAGACGTGTCCGAAGTTGGTCAGTTCGATGACCGGTTGGTTACGTGAGGTTCGCTGGTGACGCTTGAGCGCCTCGAAGACTGCCTGCGTCAGGTTGGCGTCGCCGTCGCGGAAGTTGCCGAGGATAATTCCCTCGGCCTTGTCCAACAGACCGGACAGTTTGAGGCCTGCGAGCATGCGGTCGACGGCCCCAACCGATTCGTTAATCTCTTCAAGGGCGAGCCACTTGCCGGTGGGATCGATGAATTCGGCGTAGCGTGAGCCGATCAGGGGCATGATCACGCTGATGTTGCCGCCGACGATGGTGATGGGCTTGGCGGCCGGCAACTTGCCCTCCAGCAAACGTCCTGAGGGCACACGCGGTGAGCCGTGCCCGTCAAGGATGGCCGCCACCTCGGCGATAAAATCGGCGAACATTCCCCGGAACTTGGCTGCGGCCCAGCCGGCGCCAAAACCCGCGCAATGGGCGGCATCGACGGGCATTTCCGCGGCTTGGAGGTACGCATCGGCCCGTTTGGTCATGAAACGGCGCACCCCGTCGAACAGGAACAACGGCCCAAGATCGTGCAGTGCAAACACCTTCGGATACCTTCCTGCAATGAGGACCAGACTGGTCATTTCGCTGAACCCGAAGACGTGGATCGTGGTGCGGCGTCGCTTGAGCACGTCGAAATCGATCTTCTGGAGGATTCGCGTGAACCATGACCCGCCGCGCACGGTGACGAGCGCAGCGACATCGTCGTCCGCCAGGATGGTTTCGATCTCGCGGGCTCGAGCGGCATCGTCGAATCGCCCGCCGTGCATCTCGTCCTGCTTGGCGAAGATCATCGGCCCGCCGGCCGTGACGGCGTAACGGCCGTTGAGTCTGCTTGATGCCAAGGCAATCAGTTCACCGACGTTTCGGATGCCGAGCAACTGCATGCCCTGGGTGGCGTAGCTGGCAACAGCGGTCAGGTGAATGCGAGGTTTGGCTGCCATAATTTCACCTCCTTGCCGCCTTAACCAAAGCCGCAGCACGCGCCGCGTCGACGGGGGCGGTGGTCAGGCCGTCCCGCTTGATCGCCGTACCGACGATTACGCCGTTGGCGACGGCGAGCCATTCGGCCACGGTATCGGGCGTGACGCCGCTGCCCACGTAGACCGGCCGATCCGGAACCGCCTCTCGAACAGCCTTGAGGTCGGCCAGGTCGGTCGGCTTTCCGGTGGCCGCGCCGCTGACGATCAGTCCGTCGGCTCGGCCCCGGTACGCGGCTTCTTCGGCAGTCTGCGCGATCGGCGCGGCCGCCAGCGGCATAGCGTGTTTCACGTGGACATCGGCAAGAATCGCGGGCATCGCGGCGGTCTGATTGCCTTGTGCGTCGCCGGTAAGACGACGCCGGTATCGAAGCGTCTCGTCGGCGCGCCCCTCCATGAGCCCCTGGTCGGTGGCGTAGGCGCCCGTGTGCACGTTGACACGGACGAACGCCGCTCCGCAGACGCCGGCGATGGCCACTGCGGCAATCGCATCGTTCCGGAGAACGTTGACCCCCACCGGGATGGAGACCGCGGCCATCACCGCTCGCACAGCCACGGTCATGAAGGCGACAGTGTGGGGATCAACGGTGGTCGGCCGGAAGGGGGCATCACCGAAGTTCTCAATGATCAGGGCGTCGAAGCCGGCGTCGGCCAGAAGCCGGGCATCGTGGCACGCCGCCTGGACCACCTTGCTCAAAGGCTGCCGGCCGGCGGGACTTCCGGGCAATGGAGCAAGATGGACCATGCCGATAATCGCCTGGTCCGGCAGACGTCTGATGGGCCCGTCCATGAATCAGACTCGGAGGTGGACTGTCTCAACGGCGGTCTCGAAATACCGCCACGATATCGTCAACCGGTACGACGTATAGCTGGTTGCCGGGCTCGAAATCCACGGGAATGGAGTTTTTCGGGTTAAACAGCACCCGGTCATACTGTCGGACCGGAAAATCGTTGTCATTGGAAAGCATCTGCGAGACCGTTACCACGCGCCCGGTGATCGTGGGAATCTCGATGTTGTCGGGCAGGGCGATTCCGCCTTTGGTTTTCTTGCGGTCTTCGTCCTTGCGGACGAGGACTCGCTTGCCGAGCGGTTCGACGGTCTCGAGTCTGGTCTTTTGGGGTCGGATTTCACGCATTACGCCGTCTCCTCTTGCCGGAGGGCAAGATACTTGACCACGAAAGCTTCAGCGATAGCCATCACAGGAAACCAAGTCAATTATAGAGGAGATGCGGCCGGCGCCAACTCCGGCAAGGCGACAAACAACCACGACGACATGGCAGGTCGAGAAAAGGCTGTTACTTTCCGCCCGGCTTGACGGCCGGGGAAGCAGGTTGGCGTGTCCGAGACTTGAAATCGCGGACCCACGCAAGGAATTGGCTTCGGGGAATCGCACCCGTCAGCGCCCGGTACTTTCCGTCGGGCGAAACGAGAATGAAAGCGGGATAGGTAGTCACCTGATATTTGCGCAGGGAGCCCACGTACATCGATCCGAAATCGCGGTCAACCAGGACGTTGATGGTGTCCCTGAATTCAGCCTCCACCTCGGGGTCGGAAAGCAATTCGCGGCCCTTCATCCGGTTGGAGGTCGGGTCCGTCCAGAGTTGATAGAAAACGAAGAGGATCTTGCCCTCATCGCGGGCCCGCTGCTCGGCTTTCACGACATCGCCGAGATCCCAGCGGTATCCTTGTTGACAACCGGTAGCAGGCATCAGAGCCGCCAAGCAAAGCAACGGGATTCCCCGGCAAGGCCGATCGGACAGACACAACCGTTTGCGGAAACTGGTATGCATGTTCACCATTATCCCTGATGGGTGGAGCATCTCACGCGGCAGTAGATTGTCGTTCCGGCCGTAAGGCGGGCCGGTTGGTGATAAAAACGGTCTGGAACAGATCCATGTTGTCCAGTTTGTAGCGGAAGTCGACTTCGAGCCCCGTCGCCTGGGCCAGTTCCTGCAAGCACAGGTCGCTTCGCCAACCAAGGTGCTGACAGAGCGGACACAGCCATTTTTCGATGGTGCCGAACACCCGGTTGCTCGATCGGAAGTGGTTGATGATGACCACCTGCCCGCCCGGCTTGCTTACCCGCCGAGTCTCCTCGATGAGCTTCACCGGATCGCTTACCACGGTCACGACATGGCTCAGCAGTACATGATCGAACACGCCGTCCTCGAAGGGCAGTTGCAGGGCATTTCCCAGAGTCAGGCTGACCCACGACATGCGGTGCTCTTCAATTCGCTTGCGGGCTCTGCGCAGCATGCCTTCGCTGAGATCGATCCCCACCACCCTGGCGTGTTTCGGGTAGGAAGCCAAGGCCAGACCGGTTCCCACGCCGATATCTAACACTCGGTCTCCCGGCTGGATGCACATGCGCTCAATAGCCCGTGTCGTGCGGCGATGCACGATCGACGGCCAGAAAAGATCATAAAAGTAAGACCATACGTTGTAGATCTTACGAGTGGTGCGCTCTTCCATCGGGCCTTACCTCGTGTCGTTGCTCAATCCAAGGCGGACCGCCCTTTTGCGGGCCGCAGCCAAAGCGCACTACGATCCCGAAACATGCGCAAAATCCACGCCCGTCATGACGGAAGAGAGTAACGCCGCTATCGGCGGGCCGCAAGTTGAGCCTTACGGCCGGGCCTTGCTTCACGTGAACTGCGCCCGGCGACCAGACGCATGCGTCGAGTTTGCCTTTGGTCCCTGAGGCGAAGACGCGGCAAGTGAGCACTGGGGGGCAGTTGATCGGTCGAGCGCCCAACGATGGTCTCGCTGGACCAGCGGGATCTGTGCCGTGGGCGTTGCAAGTTCCCCGCCACCCGCCGAGACCTGAAAAAAAGGCGACGACCAGCCGTCGCCGATCGTCGCTGTTCTCTCTCCCGTAAGCTAGGGTTACGCCTCGTTGAAGATTATACGGCGCGCAGGTGTCCGGGTCAAAAGAAGACTCTAAACTATTTGGAATTCCAGTACTTACAAAACCTAACACAAACCCAATCTGCTTGCTCGCCGGCAGAAAATCACAGTGCCCAACTATGACCGAAGAGAGCTTGTCGGTACACAAAAGGAAGCTTGCAGGCAAGCGGAAACGGTATTATCGGGCTGCCAGCTTGGCTGGCATGCAAATCCAATCTTGTCTTGGTTGGTCGGCGTCACAGCGATTGTGTCTTTGGGCCTTCTATCATGGCCAGGTCAGGAGCGTGTATTGCGCTGCCCGCAAGGTGGGGGGCCAAAGGGGGTACCTGGGCCCAGAGGATCGCTCCGGCGTATCACGAAGCCAGTTTGGAGTTCTTGATTCCGCAGCCGTAGGCATCGGTTTTGGGCTTGGCGACCGGCTTACCGGCGAGCAGGTCCTCGATGGCAGCCGCGACGTAGTTGTTGTCGCCCTTGTCATCGATAGCTCCGGCGTAGACGAGCTTTCCCTCTTTATCGATCACGAACATATGTGGAGTCCGTTTGGCCCCATAGGCGTTGGCGACCTTCGCATCGACGTCGTGAAGAATCGGATAAGCCAAGCTCTGTTCGGCGGCGTAGACCCGGTTCTCGTCGGGCTTGGTTCCTTCAGTCGAGTCGATCCCGAGCCAGACCACGTCCTTGGCAGCGTACTTCTTATAGGTCTTCTGCATCTGCTGCTTGTCGTGGGCAGCGCGGCTGATCGGACAACCCTTGTTGATCCACTCCAAAACGACAATCCTGCCCTTGAAGTCGGCAAGCTTGAATTCCTTGCCATACACGTCCTTAAGGGCAAAATCGGGGGCCTTCTGGCCGGGTTCGGCAGCTTTGCCCGGTTCTGCGGCTAAGGAATAGCCATAGAGACAGACGCCCGCGCCCAAGGCTGCCAGTGTCAGCGCCATCCATTTTCCTTTCATGTCCGTTCCTCCCTTATTGACAGGTCCGAAACCACCTGACTGCATGCTATTACTGCTGCTTCAATAAGCACAGTGCCCAAGTCAATGCCATATTTGCCCAAGCCGCTGCCCGGAAAGCACCGATGGTCCTCGGCCATGATGCAAGGGACGGCTCGAAGGGGAGTTTAGTCCTCTGCCGGTGGGGAGGCAACCGGCCTGGTTTTGCGTCGCTTGATATGGAGTCTAAATACCCCAACGCGTAAGATATATGGTGGAGCTCGAGGCGGGTTGCGAATACCCCCGAAGCCCAAGCCGCCAGCAAAGCATGGAGCCGAGGATGCCATCGAAGGATCTGCGCCCGATCATTCAGGATTGGCCCTTTGAATCGGGCCAGATCAAGGTCCGCAAGATCCGCGGGCTGGATAACCGAGTGAAGATCCAGATGCGCGTGGATCTGGGGGTGCTCCAGATGGAGACGGAAGGCCGGCCCGACGGGCAACGGCCTTTCAATTACGAATCCCTGCTGGAATACCATTTGGCCCGGCTTGAGTCTCACAAGCGGCGCAACGGCACGGACTTGGGTTTCAGCCTGTCGCCCGATGAATGTCTGGCGATCCGCGACGAGAGCCTTCAATACTACCATCGGTACCTGGCCAGTTTCGCAATGGAAGACTACGACATGGTCGTCCGGGACACCCAGCGGAACCTGGACGTTCTGGACCTGTGCTGCAAGTATGGCGAGCAGGAAAGCGACCGGATGGCCCTGGAGGCACACAGGCCGTACATCATCATGATGAACACGCGGGCCAAGGCGTTGGGCGCCATCGGCAACGGGCAGTATCTTACCGCTCTGGCGCACGTGGAGCGGGGATTGGTCAGCATTCGCGATTTCTTCAAAAAATACGGAACTTCCAAGTCGTTCAACCACAGTCCCGAGGTCGTGATTCTCAAGGCGTTGCGGCGTGAGGTCCGCAAGCAGTTGCCCGTGGACCCGATTCGCAAGCTCAAGCAAGAGCTTGCCGACGCTGTGGCGGAAGAGCGATTTGAGGACGCCGCCCAGCTCCGCGACAGTCTCGAGGCCTTGCTGAAGCAACACGGCGGGCAGTCGTAAGCGGGTGTGCGCGGTCGAGCGTCGGGGGGTCCTGGGGCGACGGCCATTAATCGGGTTCGTCGTGTCAAGCCTTCTCCAAGTGATCGGTCACGTTTTGGCGGTCCGACGGCGGAGTTTTCGCCACGCATAGTACACCGGCACGCCAGCGAGGATGCTGCCGAGGCTCAGCAGCGACGGCATCGGCCATTCCTTGAACGCGAAAACGGCCGTGAAGAGGGTGGCGGTCATGAAAAAGGCCGGCACGACAGGATATCCTGGGACCCGAAACGGGCGGGGCATTTGGGGACGGCGGATGCGCAACACATACACTGCGGCGATGAAGAGCAGGGCGAACAGCGAGAGTCCGACGGCAGCGTACTGATAGAGGCTCTCAAAATCGGTCAGAAAGAGAATCGCGATCGCACAGGCGCTTTGGGCCAGCGTGGCATTGACCGGGACCCGCCCTCGTGGGCTGATTCGCCCGGCGATTGACGGGAAGAGCCCGTCGCAGGCCATCGCAAAATAGACGCGCGGTCCGGTCACGATGAAGGCGTTCACCGTGGCCAGGAAGGTCAACCCAACCACGGCCGAGAACGCGCCCGCGGCACGTCGGCCGAGCGATTGTTCGACGGCCATCCATGGAACCTTCTCTGCGTTATGAAAACCGACCTTTACCAGCGGGACCGAGGCCGCAAAGAACAGCATCATCGCCAGATACAGTGCGGTCACCGCCGCGGTTCCGAGCAACAGGGAACGAGGTAGCATCCCAGCGGGGTTTTTCACCTCGCCGGCGAGGTAGCTTGCGGCGTTCCACCCGCTGTAAGCGAACATCACGTAGAACAACTGCGATGCGGCGGTGCCGAGCCCGACATTCGCCGGGGATCGATTGCCGGCGATCTGCTGGAAAGTCGCTTCTCCGCAAATGAACCCGGCGGCAACCGCGGCGACAAAGACGCCCAGCTTGACGACGGTGGTGAGGTTCTGCACCCAGGCTGACTGGCGATGGCCCAGGAGATTGGGGGCGGTAACCAGGATGATGATCGCAGTCGCCAGGACCTTCGTGGGCAACGACGCGGCCGACCCGGCCGCGACCATCCCGGAGGCCTGCAAAAGATACTTGGAGGCCACGTGGGCCGCGACCGCGAGCGGAGCCGAGAAACCAAGGAAGAACGAGGTCCAACCGGATAAAAATGCCGGCATTGGACCGTAGGCCTCGCGCAGGTACACGTACTCACCGCCCGCGCGAGGCATCGCAGCAGCAAGTTCGGCCACGCACAACGCACCGCACAGCGCGAGGAGGCCGCCCAGGATCCAGAGACCGAAGATGACCGTGTGATTGCCGAGCGAGGCCATCATGTAGCCTGGTGAAACGAGGATTCCCGTTCCGACCATGCTGGCGATGACCACGAAAGTGGTGGTGGCCAACCCGAAACCGCGAGGCATCTGCTCTTCACGAACGTCCATGGGTCACTCCGTCCGGGCGTCATCATCGCGACTTTGGGACGAAACACCAGCCCCCGGCGTTTGCGCAGCGGTGGTGTGGCGATCGGGGCCGGCGCGTCGATCTCTTCTCAGCGGCGCGACGCGGTGACCTGCATGATGTCGAAGGTATTGAGGGTGACGCCCCATGCGGCCGGGATGACACTTTCCAAGACGCGGTACGCGACCGGCAAGCGGAGACCGAGAACCAGCAGCGAGTAGAGAATCTGGCGAAGACTGCGGGCCACACCGATCGCCCGGATGTCGATGACCTCGAACCCGTGATTGCCTAACAGACGGGTAATGGTGTTGCGATCGAAGTAGTGCAGGTGCGATGGCGGGTGAATCATCCGCCACTTGCGGCCGCGCCAGCGGGCCAAGACGCTGCCGACGTCGCCGGTAGTGAGACACAGGATTGCTCCGGACCTGGACAGCTCGGCGACGCGGGCGAGGAAGCGATCAGGACGTTCGAGATGCTCGATAACGTCCCACATCACGGTGACATCGACCTTGCCGCCGATGGTGTGCTCATCGGCCAGCAGGAAATCATCCGTTCGCACGTCGAGACCCAGCACCTCCCGGGCGTGGCGGGCCGCCTCCCAATTGATCTCGAAACCTACCGTCTGGAAATGTGCCCGGGCAAGGTCGAGGAAAAAGCCGTAAGCCGACCCGATCTCAAGCAGGCGCCCGCCGGGACAGCGTTTGCGGATGTGCTTGAGGCGTCGGCGGAAGTTTCGCTTCAGAAGGGCCTCATCGCCGAGGTAATCGAGGTATTCCTGGCCGGTGAAATAGGCGCCCTGGTAGATCTGTCGGGCATCGATGGGGTTTTCGAGACGGGCAGTCACAAACCCACAGACCGGGCACTTGAGCAGAATGTCCAGGAAAGGCTCGAATCCCTGATGAGAGCAGACCATGCAGGCCGGCGGCATGTGGGTTACCCCATGTCAGAAGACCGTCAGCCGACCTCTCGCTTCTGGAACAGGGCGACGGCAATCAGAAGCCAGGCCAGAACGATCAGCATCGCGTAGCCAAATGCCATGCCCACGTATGGCGCGGTGATACGGTTGTTCTGGGTCAAGGCATCTGCCACCCAGAGAAACGCCAAGTTGGGCGAGAGCCAATAGGCAAATCGGGCCAGGAGGCTGGTATCGCGAAGTTGCCCAAACAGATAGTCGGAGGCCAAACCGATCATCAGGACCAGTGTGCAGATCGCCAGCGTGGCCACTTGGCCGAGGCGAGTCGAGACTGCCACCGCCACGGCCGTGGCGATCATGACCATGGCAAAGACCAGGGCAACGGCCCCGATGATTTGACCGTCGATGAAGTCTTTGCCGAATTGCTGTATTTCCCACGTAGGACCGATCAGACACACCAAGACCAGAGCCAAGGTCATCAACGGGATTGAGATAGTTACCGATGTCGACGAGAACTGCATGTCATACAAGTAGTTACAGAGAGCGGCGATCAGCAGTGTGGTAAAGAAGGCAGCGCATCCGAACACGATCACGGGCACATCGAAGTGGTCAGAGCTGCGGGACATTACCTTGTGCCGCATGGTCAACAGGAAGACGATGCCGTTGAGATAGTAGGCTATAGCCAGGGCCCCGGACAAGCCGGCGAACTTGCCCAGAATGAACACGGGACGGCCGACCGGCTTACTGACGACGGTCAGGACCGTCTTGTTTTCGATTTCGCGCGACAAAACCCCTGCGGCACTGAAGGCCGCCAAAAACAAACCGCACACAAGCATCGTAGAAAGGCTAAGGTCTTTCAGGAGCTTGTTGTCGTCATCGAAGGTGTAGCCGGCCAAACCGAGGTTGAGCACCAACACGAAGGTGCTCGCAAGGAGGAGGATTCCGTAGATTGGCTGTCTTACGGTTTCTGTGAGACTGTTGGTAGCAATACCCAAGAACTTGGTGAACATGGCGCCCAACTATCAGCAAGAACAGAGGTTACACTTTATCGATCGCAACGGACGAAACGCTCCAAGGCGGCCGGGCCCAAACTTGGCAGGCCGACCCGCATATTGTAGAGTACGCGGCTCGGCCGTCCACTGCTCGGCGGATTTCCGAATTGAGCTGGCAAAGATGTGCGTAGAGCCAACCACATGAGGCGCCATTGGAGATGGCGACTCACCAGAGAAACAGAGCATCATGACAACGCAAAGGCCTGAACGTAGAGCCCGTACTGTAGCACTCGCCGGTCTGGCTTTTCAGATCCTGCTGTCGGTCTTCTTCGCGGTCTTGTGGTCGTGGGGGAAGACGGAGGGACTGCGAGCCCTCATGCTGCTGTCGGCCATCGGGAACGCGATATGGCTGTTCCTTGTCATGGTCTGCCAGCAGCGCGTCCTGGTTCAGGAAGAGAAGTTCGAGACGGAGCAGCTTCGGCGGGAACGAGCGGCGGCAGGCGGCACCGATGCCATCTTCGACGTCGCGGACGAAGAGCTTCTTCTGGCTCGCCGGCGACTGCAGTGGATGTATCGGTGGATGCTGCCGAGCTTTTCGATCCTGGTGATTGTGCTGCTGGTTGTGGCCGGTCTTGTGGGATGGAGATGGTCGATCGGTGACTCGTTCTCCTCCGAGAATTGGACGGCCGTCGGCAAGGACAAGATCCCGCTGTTGTTCTTCATGACGCTTGGGGCGGCTTTCGTGAGTTTCCTGTTTTCGCGATACGCGACCGGCATGGCTCGCTACCGCGAGTGGCAGATCCTGCACGCGGGCGCCACCTGGCTGATGGGCGTCACGCTGGCATCGGTGCTTGTCAGTGCCGCCATGGGTGCGCTTTACATGGGGGCGACGCCCGTTTTCGAGCGGGTGGTGGCCTACATTCTGCGCATTCTGCTGTTCGTGCTGGCGGCGGAGACGCTCCTGAACCTGGTGCTTGACTTCTATCGGCCCAGGGCACCGGATGAAGAGCCGCGGCCGGCCTTCGACAGCCGGCTGCTGGGCCTGTTCACCGAACCCGGCGGCATCGCCCGCTCGATTGCCGATGCGATCAACTACCAGTTCGGTTTCGAGGTTTCGTCGACCTGGTTTTACAAGCTGTTGCAGCGTTCAGTGGTGCCGTTGATCGGATTCGCGATCCTGATGATGTTTGCGGCGTCCTGCCTGGTATTCGTGGGTGCCGACGAGGAGGTGGTGATCGAGCGTTTTGGGGTCAAACGGGACGTGCTGGGGGGCGGCCTGCGGATCAAGTGGCCTTGGCCGATCGAGAAAGCCTACAAGGTCGCCACCGCGCAGGTGCATGAGTTGAAAATCGGCATCCTCGACGAAGGCACGGACAAGGACGGAAAGAAAGAGCTATTCCTCTGGACGAACAAGCACGCCTGGGAGCCGCACCTCAACGTGCTCGTGGCCACGCCCAAACTGGCGGAGTACATCGAGAAGACCGACGGCCGCGTGACGACGGAGCCGGCCGAGGCCCAGGAGCGGCGGGCCCAGGCCGTCCCGGTGAGTCAACTGCGGGTCTCGGCCACCATCCTCTACAGGATCCGAGACCCCTATGACTGGCTGCGGCGATACGGCGGACCGGACGACAAGGGGCCTCGGGCGATGCTGACGGCCATCGCGAACCGGGAGATTATGCGGCAATGCGCCAGCGTGGAGGTCACCGCCTTGATGGGCACGTCGCGTGGGGCGGTTGAACGAAGCCTGCGGGAGGAGATTCAGAAGACGGCGGATCAGGAGAGCCTGGGTGTCGACATCGTTTTCCTCGGTCTGCAGGGAGTGCACCCGCCGTCGGAGACGGCCGAGTCCTTCCAGGCGGTTATCGGGGCCGAGTCGAAGCGGACGGCCTCGATTCGCAGTGCCAAAGCGGATCGCGACAAGCGACTGGCTGAAGTCGCAGGCGACGTCACCCGCGCCGAAAACCTCAACGACGCCATCCGCCGGCTCAATGAGCTGGAAGCCAGCGGCAAGGCGTCTGGGGACGAGCTTCAGGAAGCCCGCGACCGAGTTCAGCGTATGTTCTTCGGCGACGCGAAACGGGGCATCCGCCCCGTGGGCGGGCTCGCGGCCAACAGAATGGCCGAGGCCCGGGCCGTTCGGTGGCGGATCGAGAACCAGTCGGCCGGGCAGGCGATCGGCTTTGTTCACGAGATGGCGACCCGAAATGCGGCCCCGAAGGTATACCGCATGCGTAAGTACCTCGAGATGCTGGCCGAGGCCACCGCCGGCATCCGGAAATACGTTCTGGCCGCATCTGAGGCCCAGGGTTCGCTGCGAACCTTCCATTTGAACCTCCAGGACGCACGGGACATCCCGATCGACGTGGCCATCCAGAAGAAGTCGGATTGATCGGATCGGACAGGGGGACAGAGAACCCGAATCACGAGTATCGGAGAGACATGACTCATGAAGCGCAGTGTGCCATCCATCGTTGCGGCGGTTGCGATCGTTCTCATCCTCGTTTTTCACATGGTTACCTACCAGGTGCGTTTCAACGAGGTGGCCGTGGTGAGGACCTTCGGCAAGATCCAGGCGCCTGACCCGGTTACGGGCGAGTCGCCCGACGTGAAGACCAAGCCCGGCCTGAAATTCAAATGGCCCTGGCCGATCCAGCAGGTTTCCATTTTCGACAACCGAATCCAGTTGACGGAGACGATCGGCGAGGAGACCCCAACCCGGGACCGCAAGAACGTGGTCGTGACAACGGCCGTCGGCTGGTCGATCGCCGATCCCTACGTTTTCAGCATCCGCAATCAGGACATGAAGGATGCCGAACGGAAACTGCAGGTTCGGGTCCGCAACGATCAGAAAACGGTCATCGCGAGATACGATTTCGCCCATTTCGTCTCAACCAATCCGGACGAACTGAAGTATGACGACATCGAGCGGGAGATTTTCAGGGCGATTCAGGAGACGGCGCCGACGGCGAGCGAGCTTTTCGGCATCGAGGTTCGATACGTCGGGATCGAGGGGCTAGCGCTTCCCAAGCAGATTACCACGGACGTCTTCAACGCGATGAAGAAGGAGCGCGAGGCGGAGGCGGCCCGCTACACCAGCGAGGGCGAATCGGAGGCCAATCGCATCAAGGCCGAGGCGGAGAGCATCGCCGGCACGATCCTGGCTTTCGCCGATCGGCAGGCCGAGCAGATCATCGCCGAGGGCAAAGCACGGGCGGCGGCCTACAACGAGACCTTCAGAAAGGACGAGGATCTGGCGGTGTTCCTGCTGCAAATGGACTATCTGGGAAAGATACTGAAGGACCGCTCGACGGTGGTTTTCGACGGTCATCCGCCCTTTGACCTGCTGAAGGAAGCCAGTCTGCAGGGCAAGCCGGCGGCCGCAACGCGGCCTGCGGGGCGTATGCCCGAGCCGGCCATCGTTGAACCGAAGTGAGGACTCGCAGGGCCTGGCGGCCCGGCACGGAGTGACAACAGTGGCTCAGGACCATCCTCATCACGAACACATCGATCCCGATCACGGGCATGACTACTCATCTTCGGAGGAGCCGGCCGGTGCGGCCCCCGCCGAAGCGTTCGATGCCGCGAACCAGGCGCTGGTCGACGCGCTGAAGCTCAGCTTTCGAGTTCTGAAAGCGGTGATGATTGGAGCGGTTTTCCTCTACGTGTTGAGCGGTCTGTTCATCGTCGATCGGGACAAAGAAGTGGTCGTTCAGCTCCGGTTCGGCGAACAGATCAACACTTACGGAGACGGCATCCACTGGGCGATGCCTTATCCGATCGACGAGCTCATCGAGGTTCCCGTTTCGATGGACACGTTGACGCTGGACGCGTTCTGGCTGCAGATCAGCGATGCCGACAAGGGGAAACCGTTGAGCGAGTTGATGGCGCGCGGCGACGGGCTAGACCCTGGGGTGGACGGGGCCCTGCTCACGGGTGATCGGGGTATCATGCATCTGTTGACCCAGGCCCAGTATCGCATCACCGACGCCCAGCAATACGTCAGGAACGTTGTTCTTCAGGGTAACGATCGGACCGGCGAGAAGGACCTTCTGAGAGCGGTGCTCAAGAACGCCTGCGTAGCCAGCGCCGCTCGGACCACGGCCGAGGTCATCTCGAAAGATCCCAGCACCATGGTCTCGGGCGTCAAGATCCGGGCGCAGGAGATGCTTGATCATCTGGGTGCCGGCATCACGCTCGACAAGGTGGACGTCGTTCAGTCCTGGTATCCTTTGCAGGTTCAGCCGTCGGTCGACGCCGTCACCAATGCGATGAACACCAAACAGCAGGCGATCCAGTCGGCCTATGGCGAGCGGCAGAAGATCCTGAACGAGGCGGCGGGGAGAGTCTGGGAGGATTTGTGGAACGCGATCCAGGAGCTTGACCAGAAAGCGACCGACCAGGAGCGGAGCGAGGTCCTCGGCCGAATCGAGACGCTGCTGACGGCTCAGGCTTCGGGCAAGGCCGGCAAGCGCATCCAAGAAGCCCGGCAACAGCGAGAGCAGATCGTGTTGTCGACGCTGGCCCGGCAGAAGGCCTTCCTGGCCTTGCTGGAGGAACACCGGAAGAACCCCGAATTGCTTCGCCAGCGGTTGTTGGTGGAAGGACTCAAGGACCTGTTTGCCCAGCCTGGCGCGGTCAAATGGATGCTGCCGGGCGGCGAGAACAAGCAACTGGATGTGTGGCTCAACCCGGACCCGGTGGAATTCAAGAAAGCACAGGAGGCCGCAACTCGCCAGAGAACGGGAGTCGGCGCAGGCAAATGAGCCCGCGAGGCAGAAACCACAACCATTGAGCGGACCATCTATGTCCAGCAACGATCTATCCGTGATTCAAACCGCCGGGTTGACCAAGGTCTTCAAGGACTTCTGGCACCGGCAGCGCGTGGTGGCGGTGGACAAGCTGGATCTCGACATCCACAAGGACGAGGTCTTCGGCTTGCTGGGCCCCAACGGATCGGGCAAGACGACCACGATCAAGATGCTGTTGGGGCTGCTGTATCCCACGCGAGGGCGGATTCAGGTTCTCGGCCGTGCGCCGACCGACGTGGAGGTCAAGTCGCGGATCGGTTTTCTGCCGGAGGAGTCGTACCTATACCAGTTTCTCGATGCCCGCGAGACGCTGGACTACTACGGGCGTCTGTTCCGGATTCCGCGTCAGGAGCGGCGCCGGCGTGTGGAGCAGCTTCTTGAAATGACGGGTCTGGGTCGCGAGGCCCGGCGGCGGGTAGGCGAGTATTCGAAGGGCATGGCCCGGCGTATCGGCCTGGCCCAAGCCC
This sequence comes from Phycisphaerae bacterium, assembly GCA_035384605.1. Lineage (NCBI taxonomy): Bacteria > Pseudomonadati > Planctomycetota > Phycisphaerae > Phycisphaerae bacterium. The sequence continues at coordinate 40,348 of DAOOIV010000021.1, read as the reverse complement.
TGATCAACGACCCCGATTTATTGATTCTGGATGAACCGACGTCGGGGCTGGATCCGGTGGGCACTCGCGAGATCAAGGATCTGATCGTCTTCCTGAATCGCGAGAAACGCAAGACCATTCTGCTGTGCAGTCACCTTCTGGCGGACGTCGAGGACGTGTGCCAGCGAGTGGCGGTGCTTTACGGGGGGCGGTTGCAGGCTCTTGGGCCGATCCGGGAGCTGTTGAGCCAAGAGAACCTGACGCAGATCACCACGGAGAAGCTCAACCCGGACAGCGTCGACCGCATTCGCCGTATCATCGAGCGTGAGGAAGGCCGGCAGGTCATCAGCGTGTCGACGCCGTCCGACAGGCTGGAGACGTTCTTCCTGCGGATTGTCCGGCAGGCCCAGCAGCTTCGCCAGACGACATCCGGTGCCACGGTGGGCGGCCGCATCGCCGAGTTTCTGACGGAATCGCCGGTCGGCGAAGCGGTGGTCGAGTCGCTGGTCGCCGCCGCCTCCAAACCGGAGCGGGTCGAGCCCGCCGCCCAGCCCGCGGCCGAACCCGGTGAATCGGCAGCAACCGAGGTGTTGAAAGAGCTGATCTCCTCGTCGTCCGCCGTTGCCGAGGCAACCTCGCCGGTCGAGAACGAGCCGTCCGCCCCCGTTCCCCAGATCGACGAAAGCGTGATTGACAGCCTGATGAATCGCGCCGACCGCAAGACCGGTCCGTCCAAGGAGTGACCCGGCATGTCGCGCATCTGGGCCGTCGCCCGCCACATGATCGCCGAAAGCATCCGGACCAAGGTCGCGCTGTTGTTTATCGCGATCATTCTGATCATCCTGCTGACCCTGCCGTTCACGGTGACGGGCGACGGGCTGACGATCAAGAGCCGGCTTCAGAACTACCTTGCTTATTCGCTGGGCTCGGTCGGCGCGCTGCTCAGTCTGCTGACCGTCTTTTTATCCTGTGGAACGCTGTCGAACGAGATCAGCGGGAAGTATCTGTTTTTGGTGGTGAGCAAGCCGATCCCGCGATGGCAGTTGTTCGTGGGCAAATGGGTGGGCGTGGTGACCCTGAACGGGGTGATGCTGCTGGTGACCTTTGCTGCGGCGTTGGCCTCGACGTGGTACATCAAGAATCGACCTGCGACCGTTCCCGGCGACGCGGAAGCCGTGCAGAAGGAGGTGCTGGAGGTCCGGCACAACTTCAGGCTTCATCAGCCGAATTGGAATCAGCTCGCCCAGGAACGGCTTCGTCAATTGCGGGAAGCAGGGGCCATCGAGAAGCTCTCTCCAGAAGAAGAGAAGGCCCTTATCGCGCGGCTCATCGAGGAAGCCAAGAGCGGATGGAGAACGCTGCGGCCAAGACAATGGCACCTGTTCGAGTTCCGTCTTTCCGAGATCGCGGTTGACAGGCGGAGGCACGCCGACGCCCTGGAACAGGACTACGTGTTCCTGCACATCAAGCCCCGCCATCCGGGCGGCACGGAAGACGCCGTTCTGCAAGCCGTGATCGCGTGCGGTGATCCACGGGAACCGCAGACCCTGACCCGCGAGGTGACCGCCGACTTCGTGGTGGAACGGTTTCACGACATCCCGATTCCCACGTTCGCGGTCAACAGCCGGAACACGTTGTACGTCCAGATCTTCAATCTGAGCGATAAGGACTCGATCACCTTCGAGGGTGACGATTGTTTCGAATTGCTCTATCCGCTCGGGACGTTTCACTGGAACACCTTGCGGGCGATCATGATCACCTGGTCGCGGCTGGCGTTTCTGGCGGCGTTGGGACTGATGATGTCGAGCTTTCTGTCGTTCCCCGTGGCCTGCATGGCCTCGTTTCTGGTGCTCGCGGCGGCCTCGATGAAAAAGTGGCTGGCCGACGCTTTTGAATGGACGATCCCTCAGGGAACGCGGGAAGACCCGATGTGGATCTTTGGTCCGCCGATGCGTCTGATCGGCCGGGCCTTCGTCAACCTGGTGCCCGATTTCACGCATTACGACGCGGTGAGCAACATCGTGGGAGGGCGGTATGTGCCAGCATTCTGGGTGCTGCAGGCTCTTGTCCTGTTGCTGCTGGTCCAGGGAGCGGTGCTGATCATCATCGGGTGCGTGGTGTTGACCAGGCGGGAGCTGGCTCGCGTGACCGCCTAGGCGGTCTGAAGGAGAGATTTGTCAGTGGGCAAGGGCGATCGTGGTCAATATGTGATCGAGCGTGCCGAGGCACAGCAATCCGCCACTTTGATCCAGTCGGCGGCGCTGCTCGGCGCGCTTGTCTGCGTCGTCCTGGCCGGCTTGCTGCAGGATCCGATCAACCGGCGGCGAGAGGACCTCCAACTGGTCATGCACTCGGACATCTACAAGGAGCTGCCGCCGGAATACGGATGGATCAGCGCTTTCGGCGGACCGCTTCGCGGCCTCGCGGTCCACTATTTCTGGTATCGTGCCGAAGAGCTGAAGCAGGAGGGCAAGTACTACGAGTCACAGCAGTTGGCCCGGTGGATCTGCACGTTGCAGCCGCGTTTCGCGCAGGTATGGATCTTCCAGGCCTGGAACATGTCGTACAACATCTCCGTAGCGACGCACACGCCCCAGGAACGCTGGCAGTGGGTGTACAACGGTATTCGACTGCTGCGCGACGAGGGCATCCCGAACAATGACCGGGTCATTGCGTTGTACCGGGAGCTCACCTGGATCATCTTCCACAAGCTCGGAGACCGGATCGACGAGTTCCACAATTTCTACAAGCGAAGATGGGCGGCGACGATGGAAAACCTGCTCGGTCCGCCGCCGGTGGGGGTGAGTGACGAGAAGATACTCGACTGGTTCCGGCCGGTGGCCGAGGCGCCGGTACAACTGGAAGAAGTCATGGCCAAACGACCGAAGGTGGCCGAGCTTGTGAAAGCGTTGGGCGACCTTGGCGTCGACGTGCGGAGTACGACGACAAACGACAAGGTGTTTCATCCGTTGGAGAAGCTTTTCTTCGAGCCGTACGCCCGGTTTCTTCATGAGAAGGACATGACCGGGCTTCGGGCCCAGCCGGCCCAGACGAGCGAGCCGCAACGCCGGCTGAACGAGTTTTTTGCCGCTTCGGCCGGTGAGGACTTCGACGCCCTGCTGGCGTGGCTGCGGGCGAAGGTACTGCGCGAACAGTACAAGATGGATCCGGCATTCATGCTGTCGATGACCGAGAAGCTGGGAACGGCCAAGCCTATTCCGCTCGACTGGCGCACCCCGTGGACGCACGCCATCTATTGGTCGATGTACGGCATGAAGAAGGGCGAAGAGGTTCATAACGTCCAGGAAATCGACCGTCTGAACACGGATCGGGTGATGCTCTACGGCCTGCAGAACCTGGCGCGGATGGGGCGATACATCTTCCGGAACAATCCGGACGAGCCGTTCAGGTCGTTCCTGGAAACGGGTCCCGACCTGCACTTCGTGGAGGCGATGCACAACAAGTACATTGAGCTGGGGAAGAAATACGCCGAGCCGGACGAAAACGTCGAGAACCGCACCTGCGAGATGTTGCGAGACGGGCACGTGAATTTCCTCGAGGAAGCGGTGATGAATTTCTACTTCGCCGGCCGGAACGACGAAGCTCGTCATTATCTGGATTACCTGGCCAAGCACTACCCCGACCCGAACACCAACCAGCCCAAGGAGATCTATTTCAAGACGGTGGACGAGTTCATGAACAACCGGATCGGCGAGATCATCGACACGCAGCCTTCGGCGATCGCACTCATCGGCAACCTGCTTCGGAGAGGTTACCTCGCGCTGGCCGGCGGCAGCAGCGACGAATTCGGAGCGGCCGTACGTCGCGCGGCCGCCATCTACCAGCGATACCAGGAAGATGCCGTCAGCAGCGAGATGAATCGTCTGCGTCTGCCGAGATTCGAGTCGATACGGGCCGGGGCCTTGTTCCGCTTCGTGGCCGACGCAACGATCCCGCTTTACGTTCGCTCGTTCGTGTGGCGATACGAGGGAATGACGGAAGAGAATGACCTGGTCCGCAAGTACTGCTACCACTTTGACATGCCCGGCCTGCTCAAAGCCCTGGGCGAGGAATGCGCGGAAGAAGGAATTGACATGAAGCTGGCGTTCCCTGAGCCCTCCGGCATCGAGCAGTGGCTGAAGGAGAATCCCGCTCCGGTCCTTCAGGAGGACCTGGACAAGGCCCCGGCAGGCGCCAGCAAAGGGGGATGAGTCCGCTTGCACGGAAGCGTTCACCTGGCCTGCCGAATTGTCTCGATAACGTAGTCCTGCTGCTGGGCGGTCATTTCTGGGAACACCGGCAGTGAGAGAACTTCCTTTGCGGCCTTTTCGGCGACGGGGAAGTCACCCACGCGGTAGCCCAGATTGCGGTAGACCGGCTGGAGATGGAGCGGGATCGGATAGAAGATTTTGGCCCCGATGCCGGCCTCCGTCAGCCTGGCTCGTAACGCGTCACGATTCGGGGAGCGGATGGTATATTGGTGATAGATGTGCCCGCAGTTGGGGTCCCTGTGCGGCGTGACGACGCAATTGCCGGCCAGGGCGGCATCGTATCGGGCGGCGTGCCGGCACCGACGGTCATTCCAGGCGGCCAAGTGCGGCAACTTCGCCCGCAGGGCAACCGCCTGAATGGCGCTCATACGGAAATTGGCCCCCAGCCGCCCGTGTTCATACTCGGAAGTCTGTCCCTGGTGGCGCACGACTCGCAGCGTTGCGGCCAGCTTGTCGTCATTGGTCAGCACCATCCCGGCTTCGCCGATCGCGGACAGGTTTTTCGTCGGATAGAAGGAAAGGGTGGCCGCTTTTCCAAAACTGCACGCGGGCCTGCCCTTATAGGTCGCGCCAATGGCCTGCGCGGCATCCTCGATTACGGGGATTCCGTGACGGTCGGCGACTGTGAGGACGCGGTCCATGTCGGCGCATTGGCCGTAGAGGTGAACAGGAATAATCGCCTTGGTTCGTGGTGTAACGGCCTTGGCGACGGCATCCGGATCGATGTTGTACGTATCCGGAAGAATGTCCACGAAGACCGGTCTTGCTCCGACGCGCGAAACGCTCGCCGCGGTTGCAAAGAAGGTAAACACCGGCACGATGACCTCATCACCCGCGCCGACATCGAGAGCCATGAGAGCAGCGACGATGGCGTCCGAACCGTTGCTGACACCGATGCCGTGGGCCACGCCGCAGAGCTGAGCCACTTCGCTCTCAAGAGCCTCGACCTCGGGTCCGAGGACGAAGCCGCAGGTCTTCAGCACCCGGTCGATTCCCGCGCGAACCTCCGGCTCGACGGTGCGAAACTGTGCAGCCAAATCAAGTAACGGTACTTTCATGCGGCACAGTATCCGCGTTTTGCCTGGTCGCGACAACCTGAACGTTCTGGGACATTGCTTGCCGGAGGCGCAGCAAGCGCGCACTGCGCAAAAAAAACTTCCGGGGCGAATTGGTATTCGGTCCCGGAAGTGCGCCACGGCTAAGACAGCCGAATATCTGGGGTGAAACCCTGTTCCGTTGACGTACCGACGACGCGCGATAGAGTCGCCGACACGATATTCATCCATGCGTGTGCGACCGACTATACCGCTGTCCCGGCGGCCATGTCAACGAATGCATCGGCGAAACGATCAGAAACCATGAAAACCGTAACTTCATTACAGATAATGGGTTGTGCATAGCGTCTCGTTGTGAGTGATTCCCGTCCTTCACAAGTCGTTGGGTCTGCGATACTTGGACCGGGCCTGAGAATCGTGCGTTTTTTTCACCATTTTTTGCTGGTATGGCCGGGCTGCGGAGGCGCCGTGCCGTCTCAGTTATAGGACGTTCACCGAAGGTCTTGATCCATCAATGTTTAGGCAAGAAGCTCGAGATTCATCGCTTCTCTGGACGGAAATGCGTCAGTTTGGCGTGGAAAAGCTGTCCCGAACCAAGGTCATGGATTATGGTCGGCTTTACAGGAGCGGATACTTGGTTTGCGGAACACACCCGCAAGGAGGCCAACATGAGAGTTCTCGATCGGGTCTACCGGGAGAGTTTGACGTTGCTGACAGACCTGTACCTGTTGACCATGGCAAACGGCTACTGGAAGCTGGGTCGGGCCGAGGACGAGGCCGTCTTCCACCTGTTCTTCCGAAAGCACCCTTTCGGGGGCGGCTATACGATCACTTGCGGGCTGGAATACGTGCTCGACCTGATCCGGGGGTTTCGTTTCAGCAACACGGATCTCGAATACCTGGCCGGGCTCAGGGGAAACGACGATGCACCGCTGTTTGAGCCGGCATTCCTGGATTATCTCGGCGATCTGAGGCTTCGCTGCGACATCGCCGCCATTCCCGAAGGCACCGTTGTCTTTCCGCAAGAGCCGCTGATTCGGGTTCAGGGTCCGCTGCTTGAATGCCAGTTGCTGGAGACGCACCTGCTCAACATCATCAACTTCCAGTCGCTGATCGCCACCAAGGCGTCGCGGATCTGCCTTGCCGCCAGCGGGGGAACGGTGCTGGAATTCGGTCTGCGCCGAGCGCAAGGCATGGATGGGGGACTGGCTGCCAGCCGGGCCGCTTACATCGGCGGTTGCGATGCCACTTCGAACGTGCTGGCGGGCAAGCTATTCGGCATCCCGGTTCGAGGGACCCATGCCCACAGTTGGGTGATGTCGTTCGACGGGGAGCTGGAGGCGTTCGATGCCTACGCCAAGGCGATGCCCAACAACTGCATATTCCTGGTTGATACCTACAACACGCTTGAAGGCGTGGCCCATGCGATCGAGGTCGGACGGCGGCTTCGGGAAAGCGGCCACAAGATGATCGGCATTCGCCTCGACTCGGGGGATCTGGCATACCTGAGCATCGAGGCTCGCAAGATGCTTGATGCGGCAGGCTTCACGGACGCCCGCATCGTGGCAAGCAACGACCTCGATGAGGAAACGATCCGCAGCCTTAAGGACCAAGAGGCCGCGATCTCGATCTGGGGCGTCGGGACGCGCCTGATCACCGCCCATGACGAGCCGGCCTTGGGCGGCGTCTACAAGCTCTCAGCGATCCGACGGCGGGGCGGAGCGTGGAAGGACTGTGTCAAGGTCTCCGAACAGGCTATGAAGACCACGGCGCCGGGCATCCAGCAGGTCAGGCGGTTTCGGATGGGGCAGGAATTCATAGGGGACATGATATATGACGAAAGGCTGGGCATTTGCGGTCCGCCGGTGATGATAGACCCCGTCGATCCGACGCGGCGCAAAATGATGCCGGCCGATGCGGAACATGAAGATCTGCTGGTTCCGGTGGTAATCAAGGGGCAAGTCATCTATCAGTCGCCTGCCATCAGCGACATTCGCGAGCGGGCCGGGCGGCAACTGGCCGCACTCCACAAGGGCATCAAGCGTTTCCTTAACCCGCACGAGTACCCGACGGGCCTGGAGCAGAGGCTTTACGACCTTAAGACGAAGCTCGTGCTGCAAGCGAGGAACGCGCCGGTCTGACCCTGCGAGCCTTTGAGGGAGAAATCAACGAAACCGGATTCTTATTTGACTTAGTGTGAAATATACACTATGCTAAGCGTGTAGATTACACTGAAAAGCAAGGAACGACCCATGCCGCACACGTACCAGTACCCTCGTCCGAGCCTGACCGTTGATTGCGTGGTCTTCGGCCTGGATGACGAGGACCTCAAGGTGTTGCTCATCCAGCGTGACCTGCCGCCCTTCGAGGGGCAGTGGGCCTTACCCGGCGGTTTCGTGCGAATGGATGAGACGTTGGAGGAGGCCGCCGAGCGGGAGCTGCGCGAGGAAACCGGGCTCTCGGACGTGTACCTCGAGCAACTGTACACGTTTGGCGACCTGGGCCGCGACCCGCGCGAGCGAGTGGTGACCGTGGCCTACTACGCGCTGGTCAATCTGCGGGACCATCGCGTACAGGCCGCCACCGACGCCCGCAACGCCGCCTGGTTCGCCGTCGAAGACTGCGCTAAGCTGGCGTTCGATCACGCTCGCATCCTGCGAATGGCCTTGCAGCGGTTGCGCGGCAAGGTGCGCTACCAGCCGATCGGCTTTGAGTTGCTGCCGCCGAAGTTCACGCTACGGCAACTGCAGCATCTGTACGAAAAGGTGCTCGATCGGCCGCTCGATAAACGCAACTTTCGCAAGAAGATCCTGGGCATGGGGATTCTTATCGAACTCGACGAAGTCGAGACCGACGTGGCCCACCGGGCCGCCCGGTTGTATCGCTTTGACAAGAAGCACTATGACCGGCTGACGAAGAAGGGGTTCAATTTCGAGATATGAATAGCGAAGAAAAGAAGAGAACGAGCAAGTTTCTCAGCTACGTGTTGCGGCACCGGCCTGACGAGATCGGCCTGGAGCTGGATCGCGCGGGCTGGGTGTCGGTGGATGTGTTGCTGGTTCAGTGCGAGGCGCACGGTCGGCCTATTTCCTGGGAGCAACTGGAGGAGGTCGTCCTGACCAATGACAAGCAGCGCTTTGAGTTCAGCGACGACCAAGCGATGATCCGCGCGAGGCAGGGGCACTCGATTAAGGTCGATCTCGGATACGTCCCGGTCGAGCCACCCGAGGTCTTGTATCACGGCACGGCCGTGCACAACCTCGAATCGATTCGTGACAAGGGACTGCTCAAGGGCAAACGGCACCACGTCCACCTGTCGGCCGAGACAGTGATGACCCTGAAGGTCGCGTCCAGATACGGCAAGCCCGTCCTTCTGAAGATCGACGCACGGAAAATGCACCAGGATGGCCATGTGTTTTACCGAACCGGCAACAACGTGTGGCTCACTGATCATGTGCCGCCGGAGTACCTGACTTGGCCGGAGACCTGAAGCTCTCGGAGAACTCTGATGGTCAGCATCAACGATTCAAGGCTCTTCTCTGGCGCCTTCCAAGGTTGCATCCTCGGGACGGCCGTCGGTGATGCCATCGGTCTGCCGCGGGAAGGCCTGTCCGCCCGGCGGGCGGCGAGACTCTTCGGCTCTGCCCCTCTCGATCACCGCTTGCTGATAGGGCGAGGAATGGTCAGCGACGACACTGAGCACACCTGTATGGTTGCGCAGGCGCTGCTGGCATCGAAGGGAAACCCGGACGCTTTTGCTCGATCGCTGGCCTGGAAGCTGCGATGGTGGCTCCTTGGCTTACCGGCCGGGGTGGGTTCGGCGACCGCGCGATCGATTCTCAAGCTGTGGTTGGGATTCCCGCCTCATCGCAGCGGAGTCTGGTCCGCGGGCAACGGACCTGCCATGAGATCGGCGATCCTGGGAGTCTACGCCGGTGATGATGACGATCTGCTGCTGAGGCTGGTACACGCGTCGACGGTGATCACCCACTGCGACCCGGCGGCCGAGCATGGTGCGCTGGCCGTGGCCCTGGCGGCACGTTACGGAGCCATGAGAGGCAGCGAGGGTGTTCGGCCGGCAGAGTTCCTGGCGCACGCGGAGAAGTATCTGAAGGATGCGCCGTTGATGCACTTGCTAAGCCGAGCCAACGATCATCTTCAGCAAGGAGATGATGCCGCAGAATACGCCGTGGCGCTCGGCCTTCGTCACGGCGTGAGCGGCTACATCAACCACACCGTGCCGGTGGCATTGTATTGCTGGCTGCGGCGGCCCGACGATTTCCGATCTGCCGTGGAGGCGGCGGTGTTGCTTGGCGGGGATACGGATACGACGGGTGCCATTGTGGGGGCGCTCATGGGTGCGACGCTGGGTGTTGAGGCGATTCCCGCGGAATGGCTGGATGGGCTTGCGGAGTGGCCTCGAACAACGCAGTGGATGAGAACGCTCGGGGAACACCTGTCTGAGGCGAAGACCCATGCGGGGATGGAGGGCCAGTTGCCGCTTTTCTGGCCGGACGTCCTGTTGCGAAACGTCTTCTTTCTCGGCGTCGTGCTCGCCCATGTGTTGAGGCGGTGCCTGCCGCCGTACTGACAGGTAAAAGGGTGAGAGCAGAGGCAAGAGGAACGTCTTCGGCCGGGCTGACCGACGAGAAGGTTACGTTGTTGCCGGCTCGGGGACTGAGGAAGGTCTCACAAGGCAGGGGCGACGGATCGGAGAAGATCATTGTTCACGAGGTGCCCGTTCACCAGGTTTGTTCCCGGCCGGCCAACCAGTTCCTTGCCCTTGTAGATCGAGCCGCCCGCAACCATCATCAAACGCCCGTCCGCGGTAATCGAAAGCTTCGGGTCGCGCAGGTCGACGCCCTCCTCAGTCAGCAAAGCCGCGGAAGACCACTTGTCGCCGTCGACCGACTCCAGCACGCGCAGCTTTCCGTCGCCGCCGACATGGCCCTCGCCCTCGCGGAAGGTGCAGTACCACTTGTCCTGAAAGCGGATGAGATCGGTGAAGGCGTTGTGCGGGGCAGCGTCCCAGATCCGCTTGACGGAGACGATCTCGCATTGCGGCACATCCCCCGGCCGGCTCGCCGGTGCGTCCTGGGCCAGGGCCACAACGCTCGACGTTACTGCACACGCCAGACCAATCACAGTTGTCCTTCTCATCAGCTCGTCCTTTCGCGATAGCGGAACGGCCCGTGTAAGCGGCCGGTCTACATCTCGTTTGAAATTGGCCACAACATGTCTTCCCGAACGAAGGTCACGAGGCAGGCGTTGCCCTTTGGGCAGCGATCATCGCCTGTAGTGCATGCCAACCGGCCAGTTGCTGTGGTGTCAGCGTTGCCGGCCGGCCCCTGCGAAGGTGATCCGCGACCGCCCGCAATCGACGACGCGTGGCCCGCGGCAAATCGGGTTTGGAGTTGACCACCAGGCCGGTGACGAGTTGTCGATCGTGACGACGGGAAACCCGCAGCTTGCGATGCATGTGCAGGCGGTAGCCCTCGCTCGCAATGACGGCCTTGGCAGCATGGATCAAATCGTTCGGGCGAGGCTGCCGGCGTTTTTGCCTTTCCAGCGCTTTGGGATTTGCGCACCGAGTCGCAGCCAAGTCGGCGATTCGAGCCGAGAAGGTGATGTCGTCGGCGTATCGTGAATAGGAGAGGCCTCGGCTCTCGGCAAGTGCCGCCAGTCGAGCATCGAGGCGATAGTTGACCAGATTGCTCAACCGCGGACTCGTCGGTGCCCCCTGAGGAAGGGAGCCCTTATAGGTGCAGAGACGGGTCAATATGGTGGCCGCCTCCTGGTCATATCCGATGAAGCGGAAGTATCGCTCGACGCGATCGGCCGAGATCGAGGGGAAGAAGTTCACCAGGTCGAGACGGATGACGATGTCCTTATCGACGTGCGGCAGGGCATTGGTGACGATGGAGTGGCCGCGTTCGAAACCAGTGGCGTTGGGGTGGGCGCGCAGGCGGCGTAACAACCTGCGCAGGATCAAGCGTTGAACGGCCATGAGCGGAGGGGCGGGTGCCTGGATGGTTCTCATGCCTCCGCTGCGTTTGGGAACCTGAAAAGCCTTGTAGCTCACATCGACGCGGGCCAGTTCGGCCGCATCGACGCCGAGTCGCCGGGCCAGATCGACGGTCGTGAAGCGCGGAGGCGGTAACGCCGGCTCGACACGTCGTGAAAACAGGGATTTCAGAAAGCCGAACATGGCTGTCATCTTCAAAACTGGACGCGGGCGCGAGCCAATGGCTGCGCCCGCGACCGTCTTGCTGACGGATGCGATCCGTCGCTCTGGATGTAAGGAAGCACGAGACTTCCCGGCTGACGAAACATCAGCCCGTGTCCTGCGTTTGGACACCGCCAAGACGGCAGCACCATCATGGTGCGGAAAGCGCGGCGAATCAACGCGCATCCTGTGTCAGCGGGTGCTCGCATCTGGAAAAGGGCAAACCCGAGGATCGATCTGTGCGACGGCGGCCAGCCGCCCGAAACCGGCGCCGCCGCGTATTGGCCAAGGCGTGATTGGCAACCTTATTATGGACAAGGGTTTGCATTTGTTCTTGTGTGGGCCGCATTTGGTCGATTAGAGGCGTGGACGCCGTATCTGGATATCAAGGGAAGTCCGGGCGGGTTTTCCCGTGCCCGACGTCAGGTTCTGGACACCTTGTGTCGTCTTATAATTGGACTAAGCCTGCCGCGCAGGTGGAACGTATGCTCCATCGCCTGCAATAGAGAAAGGGGGTCTCGTTCATGCGACGCTATTCACTGCTGATTGCGATTGGGTTCTTGTTCTCGCTCAGTGGCGCCAATTGCCTGGACTTTCTGAATAACAAGCCTCGTGTGGCCGGCCTCAAGGGTTTCTCGTCGGGCGAAGAGCTCAGGAGCTACTTCGCCAGTCAAGCGAGCAACTCCATGAGAAACAATTACCGCAACCCATTCCCGATCTTCTGGGGCGGTTTTCCGATGGCTCCCACGGATATGGCGACCGGTGGCGACGCCGCAAACGGAGCCGAGGGCGGCGGGGCTGATCGAGGCGATGATTATTCCGGAACCAACATCCAGGAGGCCGGCGTGGATGAGAGCGATCTGGTGAAGAACGACGGGGATTACATCTACGTACTCGACGAGAGCACGGTGCACATCGCTTCCGTTTCGCCCCTGGCCGAGGCAGCCAGCATCAAGCTCGACTCTTATGGAGACTCGCTCTATCTCTATGGGAACAAGCTGATCGCCTTATCGCAGGAATACACGTACTATCCCATGCCGCTTTTGATGGATTCGTCGGTTCGCTTCGGTGCCGCCAGAGAGTCCCTTGCTGAGACCGGAGAAGGTTCGGAAGAGCCGCCGGGCGAAGGCAGCGACGCCTCGGAGGGAGAAGGCGACTGCACGACATCCGGAGATGATAGCGGCGCAAGCTGCGATGACGGGGATGACTCCTCAGATGATCTCGACGAGGACGATATTGTCGGCGGCCCATGGAACGACGGAAGCCAGGTGCTGGTGACGATCATCGACGTGACCGACCCGGCCAACCCCGCCGTGGAAGCCAAGATTCGACTGGAAGGTTCGCTGGCCTCCAGCCGCATGATCGAGAGCAAGCTGCACGTTGTTCTGACCACCACGCCGCGGCTTCCGTACGACATTACCTTCAGGGAGTTAGACGAAATCACCCTGGAAGAGTGGTTGCCGGATTACGAGATTGAAAACGCCTCGGGGGGCAAGCAGTCGGGCGACATCGTCGGCTGGGAAAACGTTTTCCGTCCGCTGGACGAACAAGGATACGGCCTCACCACCGTGGTTACGCTGGACGTCAACGACCCGACGGGCGAGCCGGTATCGACCAGCATCGTCGCCGATGCAGGAACGATCTACGCGAGCACCGAGGCGCTTTACGTAACGGACACCGAATACGGCTGGTCCGGCTTCTGGGAAATCACGCGAACCGATACCGAGATCCACAAGTTCCGCTTCACCGAGACGGGCACCGAGTACGCGGCCAGCGGGCTGGTACCGGGGCGTCCCCTGAATCAGTACTCGCTCGGCGAATACCAGGACTACCTTCGCATCGCGACGACCGAGGATGACTTCAGCGGCAACGGGAACGGCACGACCAACAACGTGTACGTACTCGGCCAACAGGGGGACGCATTGAACATCGTCGGCAGCGTGGAGAACATCGGCCGGGGCGAAACGATCTACTCTGCCCGGTTCATCGGCGAGCGGGGCTTCGTGGTCACGTTCCGGCGGACCGACCCGCTGTTCGTCATCGACCTGAGCGAACCGACGTCGCCGCAAATGAAGGGTGAACTGATCTGTCCGGGATACTCGGATCACATTCAGTTGCTGGATGAGAACCACCTGCTGACCATCGGCAAGGACGCCGAGCCTGACGGCGATTGGGCGTGGGTCAAGGGCGTGCAACTCTCGGTCTTCGACGTGAGCGACATGGAGCATCCACAGTTACAGTACCGCGAGAGGATCGGCGGCCGGGGAACCAACAGCGAAGCGAACTACAACCCGAAAGCGTTCAATCTGTGGAAGCCTCAAGGCGAGGATTACGGTTTGTTGGCGTTTCCGATCGACGTGTACGACGAAGGCACGTCGGGCAACCCCTGGTCCTATGGTGATTGGAAGTTCAGCGGGTTGATGGTCTATCGTGTGAGCGTGGCAAACGGCTTCGAGTATCTAGGCGGCATTTCCTCTGTTGATACTTCCCAGGTGAACGGCTGCTACTGGGGCTATTACGGCGGTTATACCCGGGGCGTGTTCATCAGGGATAGCGTCTTTTCGGTCACCCCGAATGGGGTGAAAGCCGCCGCGATCGGCGAGGTGTCCACGATTACGGCCGAGGTTGAGTTTGCCGGGGCCGATCCACCCTACGACTACTGCGGGGGCTGGGTCGAGCCGATGATCATGGTCCCCGACGAGGCGGTTGATCTGCGATAACCCGGGGTGTGAGAGACTCTGAAAGCTCGTCCCCTGCGTCTGCAGGGGGTGGGCGGCGCACGACCGTGACCAAGAGAGGCATCAGGGGATGGGCCGATCACCGACGGTGAAGGCTCACCCCTTTTTTGTGTTGACAACGCCCTCTTGTGCCGATATGATTCTCTACGATGAGGTCAGGTATCACCCAGCCCGGTTCCTACGCCTGCCAAGGCTTGCTCCTGCTCAGCCTGGTGCTTAGTGCGCGCGTAGGGTCCGCGGGTGGCTGATCCGGTCTGAAAAGCAGCGAAACCCGAAGCCCTACGCAGCGTCGCGTAGGGCTTTTTTGTTTGTTTGGCCAGAAAGGCCATGCCGGCAGTTGGCAACCGACCGGCTGTCGGCTAACGTGTGAACCCGTGTTCGTATTCGAGGCATCTGCGGCCGTACCGCGGAGAAGCTGCCTCAAGGAGCCAACGTCATGTCCACATCACAGGAAGAGTCGGGCGACGGTCAATCCATGATTCGTATCTTCGATACGACGCTGCGGGACGGCGAGCAGTCCCCCGGAGCGTCTCTGAACACCGCGCAGAAACTGGAAATCGCCCGGGCACTCGAACGGCTGAACGTGGACATCATCGAGGCAGGCTTTCCGATCACCTCGCCGGATGACTTCGAGGCGGTGCAGGCCGTCTCGGGAATTGTCAGAGGCTGCAGCGTGGCCGGGTTGGCCCGCTGTACGGAAAAAGACATTGTCCGCGCCGCCGAGGCGGTGAAGGAAGCGGCCAGACCGCGGATTCACGTGTTCTGCGCCACCTCGGCCATCCACCGGCAATACAAGCTCAAGCGGGCCGAGGCCGAGATCATCAAGCTCAGCGTCGAGGGGGTTAAGTTGGCCAAGAGCTTTGTCGAAGACGTGGAATTCTCACCGGAGGATGCCTCTCGTACCGAGTTGCCGTTCCTGGCGGAAGTGGTTGAAGCGACGATCGAGGCCGGAGCGACAACCGTGAACATCCCCGACACGGTCGGCTACTCCACGCCCGATCACTTCACGAACATCATCGAGTACCTGATGACCCACGTGAAGAGCATCAAGAAGGCCGTCATCAGCGTGCACTGCCATAACGACCTGGGGCTGGCGGTGGCCAATTCGTTGGCGGCGGTGAAAGCCGGAGCCCGCCAGGTAGAGTGCACCATCAACGGCCTGGGCGAGCGGGCGGGCAACGCCTCGCTGGAAGAGGTGGTTATGGCCATCAAGACCCGAGCCGACGTGTACAAGGCGCGAACGCGGATCAATACGAAGATGATCTATCCGACCTCGCGTCTGGTCGCCTCGCTCACCGGCATCCACGTCCAGCGCAACAAGGCGATCGTGGGGCAAAACGCGTTCGCTCATGAGGCCGGCATCCACCAGCACGGCGTGCTGGCACATCGCGAGACCTACGAAATCATGAACCCGCAGGACGTGGGGATTCCCGAGTCCAAGCTGGTGTTGGGCAAGCACTCGGGCCGGCACGCCCTCCGCGACCGGCTGCTGCAACTGGGGATCGAACTGGACGACAAGCAGCTCGATATGGTCTTTGAGCAGTTCAAGACGCTGGCCGATCGGAAGAAGGAGGTCTTCGACGAAGACATCGAAGCGATCGTCGGCCAGTTGTTCGAGGAAGCCGAGGCCATGCGCACCTGGGAGTTGGTCAGCCTCCAGACGATGGGCGGGACGGGCGTCACTCCGACGGCCACGGTGCAATTGAGGAGCCTGGCCGACGACAAGACATACCTGGACGCGGCGACCGGCGACGGACCGATCGATGCCGCTTTCTCCTGCATCACGCGCCTGACCGGCGTCGAGGCCAAACTCCAGGAGTTCGACTTGCGAGCCGTGACCGGCGGCAAGGAGGCTCAGGGCGAGGCCAATCTGGAGTTGGTGTGCAACGGCAAGACTTATCGCGGCCGTGGGCGGTCGACGGATATCATCGAGGCGAGCGTTCTGGCCTTTGTGAATGCGATCAATCGGGCGGTCGCGGGTCGCAGAAAAAGCGGCGCCTCACCCGAGAAATGAGCGGAGGAAGTCGTCAGTGGTCAGTGATCAGTCTTCAGTTGAAAAGATGATCCGGGAGATCTGACTGAGAACTGACAACTGATCACCGATGACTGATTACCATGACCTCTCTCTGTGTCCCACTGACCGCCGACAATTGCCAGGCCATGGCGGAGCAGATCGCGCAGGCAACGCGCCTCGGCGCGGACATGGTTGAGCTGCGTCTGGATCACCTGCGGGAACCCAGCCTCGATGCGGTGCGGGCACTGATGGACCGGGCGGGGCATTTCTCGGTGGATGTGCTCATGACATGCCGTCTGGCCGAGGAAGGCGGCAACTTCACCGGCAGCGAGGAGCAACGTGTCAGGCTGTTCGAAGCGGCGGCCCTGGTCGGCGGTGACTACATCGATGTTGAGTTGGCCGCGTGGCGACGGTCGGCCCTGTTGCGGGACCGGGTCGACGCGCTTCGGCTGGGGCGAGACCCGTCCCGGCCGTTGAAGCTGATTCTCTCGCGCCACGATTTCGAGAAGACTCCGCCGGACCTGTTGAACATCCTGGAAGACATGGCTCGCGAGCCGTGCGACGTGGTCAAGCTAGCTACAAAGGCTGAGAGTATCGTTGACTCACTGCGTGTGCTGGATGCGCTGCGTGAGTCGGCCGGCAAACGACCGACGATCGCGCTGGCCATGGGCGAAGCCGGCATCCCAACGCGTGTTCTGGCCCGCAAGCTCGGCGCGATGCTGACCTTTGCCTCGCTGGAGGCGGGCAAGGAATCGGCACCCGGCCAGGTTACGGCGGCGGACATGCTCGGCCTGTACCGGTGGAACTCGATCGGTCCGGCGACGGCGGTCTACGGCGTGATCGGCTGTCCGGTGGGGCACTCGATGAGTCCGGCGATCTTCAATGCTGCTTTCACCGCGGCGGGCTGTGACGCGGTCTACCTGCCGCTACGTATTGAGCCGCCGTATGAAGACTTCGCCGCCTTCATTGACGGGTGCCTGTCGCGGCCATGGCTGAATCTGAGCGGGTGCAGTGTGACGATTCCTCACAAGGAGAACCTGCTGCGGTACGTGGCCGAGCACGGCGGGACCGTCGAACCGCTGGCCAAGCGAATCGGCGCGGCCAACACGCTGCACGTCCAGACCGGTGAACCGTCGCTCGGTGCCTGCAATACCGATTATCGTGGCGCGATGGACGCCCTGTGTGCAGGCATCTGCTGTACGCGCGAGGAGTTGGGTCGACTCTCGGTTGCCGTTCTCGGGGCCGGTGGTGTCAGCCGGGCCATCGTGGCCGGTTTGCGCGACTGCGGCTGCCGGGTAACGATTTACAATCGCACCTTCGAGCGGGCCAGGACGCTGGCCGCCGAGTTCGGGGCCGAGGCACGGCCGTTGAACCAAGCGGCCGATCATGAGGCCGATATCATCATCAACGGGACGAGTATCGGCATGTGGCCGAATGTGGATGACACCCCCCTGCCCGCCGACGCCTTACTCGGAAAGCCGGTCGTCTTCGATACCATCTATAATCCGATCGAAACCCGCCTGTTGAGAGAAGCCCGCCTGCGAGGTTGTCGAACCGTCGACGGGGTATCGATGTTCGTCAACCAAGCTGCCGCCCAGTTCGAGCGCTGGATCGGCCGGCCGGCGCCCGTCGACATTCTGCGCGACGTTCTGCTGCGGCGTCTCGGGCGCTGAGCCGAATCCCGACGCCGCAATCACTCGTATACCGGAGACAAGATGATGGAGACCGATGACAAGCAGCGTTTTGCCCATATGGCCGAGGACTATGACCAGGTAGCCCCCTTCCTGGTGCCGATGTACGATTTCATACAGCAGGAGATGATTCGATTAGCCGACTTGGCCGCAATGCCAAGGCCGCGAATTGTCGACCTGGGTGCCGGCGGCGGCCGATTTCTGGAGAGGGTGCTGGCGGTCTGCCCGCAGGCCACCTGCTACTGGGTGGATTCATCCGAGAGTTTCCTCGCCGTCGCGAGGCGGCGTCTGGCAAGATTCGGCGAGCAGATCAACTACATTCTCTCGCCTATGGAAGGTGACTGGACGCGGCAGATCGACCATCCCGTGAATTGCGTATTCTCCATGTCCGCCATCCATCATCTGGAGCGGCACGAAAAGAAAGCCCTTTATGCTCGCTGCTTTGGACTGTTGGCCGAGGGGGGCTGGTTTATCAACGGCGACGAAATGAAGACACTCGACGAAAACGCCTATCGGTCCAGCCTCGATTTCTGGGTGCGCCACGTCCAAGGCCGGGCCGATCACATCCCACCTGCATTGGTCGAGAATGCTCGGCGATGGTGCGGGCATTTCGACGGCTGGAAGCGGCGCAACATCGAACGCATCGACCAGCCGAAAACCAAAGGTGATGACCTGCACGAGCCTTTCATCGATCAGATGCGGTGGCTGAAGGACACCGGTTTCGCGGGAGTTGACATCTTCGTCAAGTACCACCTGTGGTGCGTGATCGGGGGCAGAAAGCCGATCCAAGCTTGACCGGAGGCATCTTGCGGAGAACAATTCAATAGCGGGAGGTTTGGGCCATGTGGCCTTTCGGCTGGTGGAGACGGTTCCGGCGCCGCATCAAGTTGCTGCAGGCCTCCGGAGCGTCGATTGACCTTGCGGAACTGAAGGAGCTCGCAGAGTCAAGCCCCACCAAGAAGTACGTCAACCTCCTGTTGTTGGAGATGGCGAAGGGCAGTATCGACGAACTCACTTTGAGCAGATCGATGCCCTTACCACGATCGAAACTCGATCCGAACGCGCCGATACCAACCTTTGAATCGATGGTGAACAGGCTCAAAGTCATGGCCGCACTCGACCCGGTCATCTACCAGCACCCGAAAGAGGGACGAATCGAGTTGACTATCGGCTCGGATCCGCTCGTTGTTCACGTGCGTTTCGTGGATACCGCCCCGGAGCGTTCCGTCCACCTACGGCTGGAGTGGCTCGATGAGCCCCCACCACCTGCGAGGCTCAGATAACCTCATCACCCGCTCTCATCTGGACACCGCCCCGCAGATCGCGGATAATCTTGTTCTTTCCTGGCATGGCCGGTCCGGTCCGTTGTTGTGGACCATCTTGTTGATCCATGAAAGCCGGGAGATGACTGTCTGTGGGCGCAGAACCTGCGAATTGAGGAACAGAAAATGGCACTCCAAGTCAAGAAAGTCGTGCTTGCCTATTCCGGCGGGCTGGACACCAGCGTGATTCTGCCGTGGATCAAGGAAACGTACAACTGCGAGGTCATCGCCTTTGCGGCCGAGCTGGGCCAGGGCGACGAGCTTAAGAACCTCCGCAAGAAGGCCCTCGACAGCGGAGCCAGCGAGTATGTCGAGCGCGATCTGCGCGAGGAGTTCGTCAAGGACTTCCTTTGGCCGATGCTAAGGAGTGGAGCAGTCTACGAGGGCAAGTATCTGCTGGGCACCTCCATCGCACGGCCGCTGATCGCCAAGGAGCAGGTCAAGGTGGCCCACGAGTATGGTGCCGACGCCGTGGCTCACGGGGCAACCGGCAAGGGGAATGACCAGGTGCGTTTCGAGCTGACCTACATGGCGCTTGACCCGTCGCTCAAGGTGATCGCCCCCTGGAAGGACCCGCGTTTCGAGCTGCGCAGCCGTGAGGCGGCCGTCGCCTATGCCGAGGCCCGCGGCATTCCCATCGAGCAATCCAAGAAGAAGATCTACTCTCGCGATCGCAATTTCTGGCACATCTCGCACGAGGGAGCCGAGCTGGAGGGCACTTGGGCCGAGCCGCAGGATCGCATGCTGGTCCTGAGCGTGCCGATCGAAAAGGCCCCGAACACGCCGGCTTATGTCGAAGTCAATTTCGAGCAGGGCACGCCGGTGGGTTTGAACGGTAAGCGGATGGACGGGATCTCGATCCTCACCAGACTCAACGAGCTGGGCGGCAAGCACGGCGTCGGCCAGGTCGACCTGGTGGAAAACCGGCTGGTCGGCATGAAATCGCGGGGCGTGTATGAGACTCCCGGCGGAACGATTCTGTATGAGGCCCGCAGGGCTTTGGAAGGCATCTGCCTGGACCGCGAGACGCTGCATTACAAGGAGATCGTGTCGCACCGGTATGCTGAACTGGTCTACTACGGTCAGTGGTACAGTCCGCTGAGACACGCCCTCGACGCTTTCTTCACGCAGGTCAACAAGCCGCTGACCGGCACCGCCCGGATCAAGCTCTACAAGGGCAACTGCCGTGCGGTTGGAACCAAGAGCCCCCGTTCGCTGTTCATCCCGGCGCTGGCCAGCTTCACCATGGGCGCCGAGTATGACTCGACCGACGCCATCGGCTTCATTCGCCTGTTCGGCCTGCCGATGAAAGTCAACGGCATCGTCCGGCGTCAAGCGGCCCGCGCCAGCAGAGCCCGCGCCGCTCGGAAGAAAAAGTAAGCATTCTAAACAGGACGGGCCAACTGGAAACCGGCCTGCCATCCGGAGGCCGGACCGCCCTGACGTATTGGGTTGCGGGCGCGTGGCATCGCGTGCCGCCATCGAACCGACAGGACCGCCGATGAGAACCGTGCTTCGCCCGGACAATCCGTTCGGTCCCGGCCGTCACGGCTTTGCATGGGAGCACGTGCCATCCGGCAGGCGGTGCCACCTGGATTTCGGCTGCGGGAGCGGGCGTTTTCTGGAAACGCTCAGGGACAAGGGCTTTCAGCGGCTGATCGGGATTGACGCCTCGCGGGAAGCGATCGAGGCCGGACGCCGCGAGCGGCCCGGATTGGAACTCATCCACCGCAGGGAACCGCTCCCATTGCCGTTCGCAGACCGGGAGATCGATTCCATCAGCCTTCTCGACGTGCTTGAGCACGTGGTGAATCAGAAAGGCCTGCTTGCGGAGCTCCATCGCGTGCTCAAGGATGACGGAGTACTGATCGTCACGGTGCCGGGCCTCCATGTCTTTTCCTGTTTGGACCTGGGCAATCTCAAGTTTCGTTTTCCGCGGCTGCACCGATGGTTCTACCGTCTGCGACATTCTCAGGAAGATTATGAACATCGTTACGCGGCCAACCCGGACGGACTGATAGGCGACATCTCGGCCGAAAAACGATGGCATGAGCACTTTTCTCGCGAGGACCTGGCCGGGTTGCTGTCCGGTGCCGGCTTCGAGGTGAGCCTGTTTGACGGCAGCGGTTTTTTCATGCGACTTCTGGCACCATTCCATCATCTCACGCGTCCGGTCGGTCCCGTGAACCGCATGTTTCAGAAGCTCCAGCGGGGCGATCACCTGCGATACGAATCGGCCAACCTGTTCTGTGTCGCCCGCAAACGACCGGTAACGGGTTGACAGCCCCCTATTGACTGGCCCGGCCCGAAACAGAACAATGTCCATCTGCGGGCGATTAGCTCAATTGGCTAGAGCGCGTCCCTTACAAGGACGAGGTCACTGGTTCGAGTCCAGTATCGCCCAATGGCGAGAAGCTAACGACCCTCACCTTCTGATTTCCTGCCGTCAAGAACGTCGGGCGGCGGAACCGGAAGAAATTATGTTCTAAAGAAGTCTTTATAGATTTCTATGCCGCATCATGCGCCTTTCTCCTCAGACGCCATCAAACGGCCCGGAGAGGCGACAAGACCGGCGGCGGACGTCGGGACACACGCCGTCGCTGATCGACGGCAACCCTGCACACAAAGAACAGGTATTGGGGGGCGCAATAGGTGGCGCGCGAAAACCGCCCGTATCACCGGCCGACTTGGCGACGCTCGCCGACCGAAAAGATCTCGAGACTGCCGGAGCCGAGCCGCGGTCCGTGCGACAGCGCCGGCGATTGTTCGTTATTCCCTTGGGCAAAAAGACTTACGTTTACTGGAGGCGATGGGATTCGGACCCACGACCTTCGCATTGCGAACGCGACGCTCTCCCAACTGAGCTACGCCCCCATCTGGACCCTTGAGTTTATCGGCCGGGCATCTGAATGACAATAGCGCGGCCGGAATGGCAAGAATCGCGGCTGGTCTGCCGACCTATGGCGAAGACATGCCAGGCGGTTTGACTGTCGCCAGGGAAACTCACAAGATAAAGAGCTGTGAGTTTCTTAAGGAGCCTTAGCTGTGAAAGCACCATGGATCACTTACCGGCCGGAACTGAAGGTCCTTGACTGCACCATTCGTGACGGGGGCCTCATCAACGACCATCAGTGGGATGAAAAGTTCGTCAAAGCCGTTTACCAGACCTGCGTTGAAGCGGGTATCGACTACATGGAAATCGGCTACAAGGCGTCGAAGAAGCTCTTTGCCCGTGACAAGTTCGGCGATTGGAAGTTCTGTGACGAGGACGATTTGCGCCGAGTAGTCGGCGATAACGAGACCGACGTGAAACTGGCCGTCATGGCCGATGCGGACAAGTGCGACTACAAGGAGGACATCCTCCCAAAGGACGAAAGCGTGATCGACGTGGTGCGCGTCGCTACGTACGTCCACCAGATTCCCACGGCCGTGGCCATGATCAATGACGCATACGACAAGGGCTATGAGGTTACCTGTAACCTGATGGCCGTGTCGACGGTGCAGGAACCCGATCTGGACCAGGCACTCGAGGTGCTGGCCGCGTCACCGGCTTCCACAATCGTGGTTGTTGACAGTTTTGGCAGCCTTTATGCCGAGCAAATTGAGATTTTGGTTAAGAAGTATAAGTCTTACCTGAATGGAACCGGCAAGGAAGTCGGCATTCACGCCCACAACAACCAGCAGTTGGCGTTCGCCAACACCATAGAGGCGATCATCCAT
The DNA here is from genome assembly GCA_035384605.1 of Phycisphaerae bacterium. Lineage (NCBI taxonomy): Bacteria > Pseudomonadati > Planctomycetota > Phycisphaerae > Phycisphaerae bacterium. The sequence continues at coordinate 17,332 of DAOOIV010000021.1, read as the reverse complement.
GGGGCGAACCGGATCGACGCGACGATGGGCGGTCTCGGTCGAGGGGCGGGCAACTGCCCGATGGAACTGCTGATCGGTTTCCTTCGGAACCCGAAATTCCGGCTCAGACCGATACTCAAGCTGCTGCAGGACCATGTCGAGCCGATGCGCAAGGCGGTGGAGTGGGGCCCCATGGTGCCATACATCATCACCGGGCAACTCAACCAGCATCCAAGGTCGGCGATCAAGATGCTGAGCGGCAACGGCCGCAACAACTTCGTTGAGTTTTACGACACTTGTGTGGCGGACGAGTGAGGTCACCTCTCTGCCGTACCGCGTTTCGACACCCGGCAGGACCGCTCTGAGAAGACGTGCTCGTTCATCCCTTGGATAATCCGGAGTTGCACCCGAGCAAGCGCCGACGGGCACGCGCGGTCATTCTTCTCCGACCGCTATCTCGGCCGAGCGCGAGCGTTTGAGTTGGCTGCGTTTGGCTTTTACCTCCAGGCGCTGGCGGTTGGCCGAGGCCGGAGGCGAGGTCTTGCGCCGGGGCTTGGGGGCGTGGAAAGCAGCACCGAGCAGCTCGATGAAGCGGTTGACGGCGGCCCGGCGGTTGCCGAGTTGTGTCCGCTCTTTGCTGGAAACCACGCGGAGAATGCCATCCTGCCCGATCCGGCTCGCCAAGGCGCGACGGATCTGGGTTCGCTGCGCAACGGTCAATGACATGCTCCGGTCGACATCGAACTCAAGCGTCACCCGGGTGTTGACCTTGTTGACGTTCTGCCCGCCTGGGCCGGGACTCCGGTCAAAGGAGAATCTCAGTTCACATTCGCTGATGCCAACACCACTGCTGATCTGAATCACGATCGCCGCCCTTTCCGTAACCCGCTCATTTATTGCATCACAACTGAAAGAAGCGAGCACACCCATATTATAGGGCAAAACGCTCCCGGACGCCAGAGGTGCGGCCAGAGGCAACATGAACCAGGCTTGCAGCGATGCTTCGTCCGAGCAGTTGCCCCACATTCCCGCGGTCACGCGACATCGCGATTGCTGCTATCCGCTCAGCCATTTATCGCGGTGAGCGGCGACGAAGGCATCATCGTTGAGATGAGGATAGGCGGCGTAAACGCGATCGATCTCCTCAGCCTGGCCCGGAGACAGATCCTCGGCCGGATCGATGCACCATCGCCCTTCAAGCAAACCCTGACGGCGAAGGACCTCGTGGAGGCCGGCAATACAACCGGCAAAGCTGTTGGCCGCATCGAAGAGCGCGGCGTTAGCGTCGGTCACCTCAATGCCCTGTCGCAACCAGTCTGCGATGGTCATTCCGGCATAAGGGCTGCCGGCGGGCTCCGGGTGACCCGCGATCAGGCGTCGAATGGCGTCGAGCTGCTCGACGGCCCGCCGCGTCCACACCGCCCAGTGCCCGAGCAAGCCGCCCACAATCCGCAGCGTCACCTGCCGCCCGCCGTGATTCATTCGGCAGGCGGTCAAGAGATCAGCAATGATGTTGTCGTCGTTGCCCGTGTAAAGGGCCACTTGGTCCGCTCGACCGCTCTCGGCCACGGCCCGAACAACATCGAGCGTCTGGTAGCGATTGAAGGGGGCAATCTTGATCGCGACCAAGTTGTCAATCTCGGCCAAGCGCCGCCAGAAGGCGAAAGGCAGCACGCGTCCGCCGACGGCCGGCTGAAGATAAAAGCCCATGATGGGCAAGACCTCTGCTACGGCCCGGGCGTGCCGGACCATCTCCTCAAGCGAACGATCCTTCATGGCCGAGAGGCTCAACAGGCCGATGTCGTAACCCAGTTCGCGGGCGAGTTGCGCCTCTTCGACGGCCTGGCGGGTCTCGCCGCAGATGCCCGCGATCTTGATGATCGCGGATTTGCCGCCTGTTCGTGTGAAACGGTTCACTTCCTCGCTCGCCAACTCCAACACCGGCCGAAGCAGTCCGATTGAAGGATGCCGGATCGCGAATTGGGTCGTATGAACGCCCACCGCGACACCACCGGCACCGGCCGCCAGATAGTAGCGAGTCAGAGCTCTCTGCCGCCGTTCGTCCAGCGTTCGCTTCGCGTTCAAGGCGAGCGGATGAGCAGGAATCACGCAGCCGCTTCGAATCGCGGCCAGAACCTCGCTTGTTGGCATTGGCAAGGACATCGCATCCTCCGAAGGCCGATCAGCCGCTCGACCTGGACGTTGGTCGGCAGCAGCAGCCCGATGGCCGTTCATTGTTATGGGACGTCGCTGGCGGGGCAAGATTTCCGGCGGACAGCAATACTCAGGCTGACGGTCGACCGATGTTATGGGACGACATGACTACTCCCGAGGATCAACCGGGTCAATTGCCACCCGCCGTAACCACCGGGCCCGACAGTCCCTGGTTCCGACGCGGTCTGCTCTTGTGCTGCTGGCTGGTTGCCGTTGGCCTGGGCGCTATCCACGCCTGGGGCGACCGCCACACCATGAATCCGGACGGCATATCTTACCTTGACCTGGCTGAGGCGGTGCGCGCCGGGCGATGGTCGGATGCCGTCAGCGGGTATTGGAGCCCGGTTTACTCATGTCTGCTGGCCGTCGGCCTGATGTTCAGCGGAGCGAGCCCCTATTGGGAAGCAACCGTTGCTCATGCTGTGAACTTCGCCGTCTATCTCTGTGCGTTGGCCAGTTTTCACTTCCTATGGGTTGCGATTTTGGATCGAGGCCGATCACGTGCCAGAGACGCCGCCGCAGACGCGGGTGAGCAATTGCCTTCATGGGCCTGGTTCGTTCTGGGCTACGCCCTGTTCATCTGGACATCGCTTGACTTGATCACCCTGCGTATCGTCAACCCGGACATGTGCGTTGCAGTCTGTGTATACTTGGCCGCAGGTATCGTCGTTCGTCTTCAAGGCGGGCAAGCGGGCATCGGGTGGTTCGTTGCGCTCGGCCTGGTCCTGAGCATCGGCTATCTGACCAAGGCGATCATGCTGCCGATGGCAGTGGTGTTTGTTATCGTGGCCCTGCTTGCAGCGGGTCAGTTTCGCAGATTGCCGGCCAGGGTGGTCGTCGTGCTGATCTGTTTCGCATTGCCTGCCGGGCCTTATGTTGCGTTCCTGTCCGTCCAGAAGGGGCGTTTGACGTTCGGCGACTCCGGCCGGATCAATTATGCAGCTCACGTCAGCGGCATCTATCCCTGGGACCATTGGCGAGGTCTGCCGCCCGGAACCGGCACGCCTGTTCACCCCTCCCGTCAAATCCTGGACAAGCCGGCCGTCTTTGAGTTCGCCGGCCCGGTGCCGGGGACTTATCCTCTCTGGTACGACCCGTCCTATTGGTATGACGGCGTGAAACCGACCTTCAACCTGTCGCGCCAGGCGAGGGCGCTCTGGCGGAACAAGGACGCTTACTTTGACCTGCTATGCAGACAACAGGGCGCATGGCTTTTTCCGGTTCTGGTGCTTTTCGCCTTCGGTAGTCGTCTTGGGTCGGCATTGCGCGAAATCTCCTCATATTGGCCGTTGCTGCTTCCCGCGCTGGGGGGGCTGGGGATCTACGCCCTCGTTCACGTCGAGCCTCGGTACGTGGCGCCCTTTGTCCTCTTGGGATGGGGAGCACTGTTGCCCGCCGTGCGCTTGCCGGCAGGGAACCTGTCCGGCAGTCTGATCCGAGCCGTTTGCGGCGTATCGCTGCTGGCTTTGCTGCTGACCATTGGCACGGAGGCCTGCCCGGCCATCAGTCGAACTGTCAGCGATCTCAGGCTCCGCACGGACACCGCGCCCCACCCCCAATGGCAGATCGCCCGGCAGCTTGGGGAGATGGGTCTCCGCCCCGGCGACAAAGTGGCCCACATAGGCCAAGCACTCAAGAGCTGGTCTTACTGGGCCAGACTGGCAGGCGTTCAGATCATCTCCGAGCTGCGTCCCGAAGAGAGCTTCTGGCTTTCTGATGACGCGACTCGTGGTCGTGTGATTGAAGCGTTTCGCAGCACAGGGGCCCGTGCGGTCATTGCCCGTCGGCCGACGTCGGACGAACGTCCGTGGGGTCTGCCGATCGATTTCGCACCTGGTTTCCAGCCGGTGGGCAACACCGGCCACCATGTTCTCTTCCTTGTGACTCCGGCAACGCAGACGGCATCAGCACCCGGATGACCGGGCATTATCGGGCGTTGAACCATCTCAACACCCGTTGCGACTCCGATAAGTTCCTTGATCGGACCCTGGTCACTTCCGATATCTCATGAAGTTGTGACTGATCGTCATCTTCAGGGAGTATCGGGACCATGGCAGCGGATGGAGCGCAAGTGCGGCTGGCGGTGATCGGGTGCGGCAGATGGGGACCCAATCACATTCGGGTCTTCTCTGAAAGCGACCGCGCCACCGTGGTGGGCTGTGCCGACATCAGCCAGCAAAGACGGGAAAACATGCTCAAGCGGTTCCCGCAGATTCGCGCCGTCGCCGACTACCACGAGCTGCTGGCCGACGAGTCGATCGATGCCGTGGTCATCGCCACGCCGACCTTCACGCACGCGCAGATCGCCCGAGAAGCCCTGCAGGCCGGCAAGCACGTGCTGGCAGAGAAACCCATCTGCGCCACAACCCGCGAGGCGGCCGGAATAGTCCGGCTGGCCGAGGACACCGGTCTTGTATTCATGGTCGGTCACGTGTTCCTGTTTAACAACGGAATCACCGAGCTTCGCAAGCTGGTCGAATCGGGCGAGCTGGGACGTATTCACTATATGGAGGCAAACCGAACCAATCTCGGTCCGATTCGCGGCGACGTGAACGCCTTGTACGATCTGGCGACACACGATATCAGCATTTTTAACTACCTGATAGGGTGCTCGCCGGTAGAGGTGTCCGCGGTCGGTCGGTGCATCTCGCAGAAGAACATTGAGGACGTCTGCTTCGCGACACTGAAGTATCCCGACGGCACGCTCGGCCACATTCACGTGAGCTGGCTGAATCCGCGGAAGGTGCGAACCATGACCGTGGTCGGCGACAGGCAGATGGCCTATTGGGACGATATCGATCCGGATAACACCCTGAGGCTCTACGACAAGGGCATCGACCAGGAGCCACACTACGACTCCTTCGGCGAGTTTCGCTACTTGCTGCGCAGCGGCGACATGCACGTTCCGGCAATCCGGCAGTCCGAACCATTGGTCAACCAGGCACAGGCCTTCCTCGACTGGGTGCTCGGCGGCAAGCGATCGTTGTCTGATGCCCGCTACGGTCTCGAGGTGGTCGCCGTGCTGGAAGCGGCGACCCGCTCGATGGCCGCGGGCGGGACCATGTGTCGCGTCGAGGCCGAAGTCCCCGAAGCATTGTGCGAGGTGGCCTGATCGGGCACCGCCGGCGGCTTTGCCGGCCTGCGTCTCAGGCAAGGTCGAGCAGGGACAAGCAGGCGGCCCCGAGGGCGTCGTACCGTTTGCATCGCTTTGTTCGCCAGACGAGAGCCAACATGCCAGCGTCATCGGTTTCAGCAGGCCCATTCGTTCACCCGTCGGCCCTTTGTGAGAGCCCGGACGTCGGGGAGGGCACCCGCATCTGGGCCTTCGCCCATGTCCTGAAGGGCGCCGTCGTCGGACGAGACTGCAACATCGGCGATCATGCCTTCATCGAGGGCGGCGCCGTGGTCGGCGATCGCGTGACCATCAAAAACAGCGCACTCATCTGGGACGGCGTGACGATCGAGGACGACGCATTCATCGGGCCAGGCGTGGTGTTCACCAACGATCTCTACCCCCGAAGTCCGCGCATGCCCGGCGCCCGCGCCCGGTACGCCCATCCCGACAACTGGCGAGTGCCGACCCGCGTGTGCCGCGGGGCCTCGATCGGAGCCGGGGCGGTCATTCTCTGCGGCGTCACCATCGGTTCCTTTGCCGCCGTCGGTGCCGGCACCGTGGTTACCCGCAACGTTCCGGACCATCGTCTCGTCGTGGGCAACCCTGCGCGTCCGGCAGGCTGGATGTGCCGGTGCGGAATGCGGCTGGACGAATCATTGTCCTGCCCACGGTGCGCCCGTCGATTCGTTCTGCGCGACGATGGCTTGGAGGAGGCGGATTGACAGGATGTACAAGGGTAAAAAGATCATTGCGATGGCCCCGGCCCACAACGAAGAAGCCAAGATCGGCCAAGTCGTCGCCCGTACCGACCGCAAGCTGGTCGACACCATCCTGGTCATCGATGACGCCTCGACCGACCGCACCGTCGAGGTCGCACGAGAGGGCGGGGCAACGGTCCTATCCACCGGCCACAGGATGGGCGTGGGAGGAGCCCTGCGTATGGGCATCGAGTACGGCCGGCAGACCGGACACGACGTTGCCGTGATCATGGCCGGCAACAACAAGGACAACCCCGCGGAGATCCCTCGGCTGCTTGATCCGATCTGCGATCAGAACATAGACTTCGTTATCGGCTCGCGTTTCCTTGTCGGCGGAGCCTACGGGGGCGACATGCCCGGCTACCGCAAGCTGGCGACACGGCTGCACCCCTGGTTGCTCAGCCTGCTTGTGGGCAAGAAGCTGACCGAGAGCACGAACGGATTCAGAGCTTTTCGCCTCTCGCTGCTTGACGACCGGCGGATCAACCTCAATCAGTCTTGGCTCGACGGTTACGGATTGGAGGTCTACCTTCTATTCAAGACCATCAAGCTCGGGTACCGGCACGCGGAAGTGCCGTGCACGAAGATCTACCCGCCCAGGCGACTGGGCTACACCAAGATGAAACCCGTCGTCGGCTGGTGGAGCATCCTCCGGCCCCTGTTTCTGCTGGGACTGGGCGTCAAACAGTAATCAACAAAACAAGTATTCGGTCAAGCGGGCGCCCGTAAGAGGCAATGAATGCGGTTCGGAGCCTCCCGGGGCAGCGATGATTGAACAAGATTCGATGCGCCGCGACCGACAGGCTGCGTTGCCTCACGCGCGTTCTTCGGCCCTTGGCGCCGCTTGCCTTCGGCGACCTTTGCCGGCGTCGGGCAAGCTTCCGCGTCGCTTCAACGCCGAATCGGTGCCGCCGTGTGCGACAAGCCGGTATCGCGCCATGCGTTCGCGCGACGGATCAACGACTGAGCGTGTGTATCAAACCACACCCTGGTCGATCATCGCATCGGCAACCTTGACGAAGCCGGCGATGTTGGCCCCCATGACGTAGTTGGTGGGCTCGCCGTACTCGGCGGCGGTCTTGGAGACGGCTTTGTGTATGGCGATCATGATGTCGTGGAGACGACGATCGACTTCCTCCCGCGTCCAGTTGGTGTGCTGGGCGTTCTGCGACATTTCCAGGCCGGAAGTGGCCACGCCGCCGGCGTTGGCGGCCTTGCCGGGGCCATACAGGATCTTGTTGGTCAGGAAGACCTCGATGCCTTCCGGTTCGGTCGGCATGTTGGCTCCTTCGCAGACCAGCTTACAACCGTTCTTCACCAGCGTCTTGGCATCTTCGCCGCTGATTTCATTCTGCGTGGCCGACGGGAAGGCACAATCGCACTTGACGCCCCACGGCCGGACGCCGTCCTTGTATTCGACCCCCTTGAATTTCTCGGCGTATTCGCGAATGCGCCCGCGTCGAACGTTTTTCAGTTCCATGACCCAGGCGAGCTTCTCGGCGTCGATGCCGGCCGGATCGTAGATGGTGCCGTTGGAGTCCGATAAAGTCACGCATTTGCCGCCGAGCTGGTTGACCTTCTCGACCGTGTATTGGGCGACGTTGCCTGAGCCGGACACGGCACAGATTTTCCCACGCATCGAGTCGTTTCTCGTGGCAAGCATCTCTTCGGCGAAATAGACCGCGCCATAGCCGGTCGCCTCGGGTCGGATCAACGAACCGCCCCAATTCAGGGCCTTGCCGGTCAGCACTCCGGTGAACTCGTTGCGGATGCGCTTGTATTGGCCGAAGAGATAGCCGATCTCGCGGCCCCCGACGCCGATGTCACCGGCGGGAACGTCCGTGTGCGGGCCGATGTGCCTGCACAACTCGGTCATGAACGACTGGCAGAACCGCATGACCTCGTTGTCGGACTTGCCCTTCGGATCGAAGTCCGAGCCGCCCTTGCCGCCGCCCATCGGAAGTGTAGTCAGCGAGTTCTTCAGGATCTGCTCAAAGGCCAGGAACTTCAGAATGCCCAGGTAAACCGTCGGATGGAACCGCAGGCCCCCCTTATAGGGCCCGATTGCGCTGTTGAACTCGATGCGATAGCCGCGGTTGACCTGAATGTTGCCCTTATCGTCCAGCCACGGTACGCGGAATATGATCACCCGTTCGGGTTCACAGAATCGTTCAAGAATCCGGTGTTTCTCGTACTTGGGATGACGGTCAAAGACCGGCTGCAACGACTCGAGAACCTCCCTGACCGCCTGATGAAACTCGGGCTCGCCAGGATTTCGTTTGATGACTGTTTCCAGCACGTTCTGAACGTAGGACATGCGTCCTGCTCTCCTTCTGTTGCATACTGCGTCCGGCGCAGTTGCCTAACGGATTCCCCGCGAATCCGGCAAGCGGGAACGTTCCCGTCGGCCTTTCGCGAGCACAAACCCTTTTGTGGCCGGGTGTGCAGAGGCCGCCGCCTTGGCGTCAATAGGCGATTGGAGAAAGTCTAACATTCCCGTACTATTATGGAAACGGTTCGCGGCTAATACTTGACATTAGATTGGCTAATGATATCATTGAGTGGATGAATCTCGACACGCTGCGCGTCTTCTGTGATGTTGTCCGCTGCCGGAGTTTCTCCCGCGGTTCAGCCTTGAACCACATTTCCCAGTCGGCCGCCAGCCAGGCCGTCCACCAGATTGAGCGACGCCTGGGGATGCCGCTGATCGATCGCACCAAACGCCCTTTCATCCTTACCCCGGAAGGCCAAGTGTACTACGACGGCGTCCGCCAGGTGCTGGACCGATATGACGCGGTGGAATCTCAGGTTCGCTCCCTGCGCAATGAAGTGGCCGGGCAAGTGCGCGTGGCGGCCATTTACTCGGTCGGCTTGCACGACATGAGTCAGGCCATGCAGACCTTTATGCGGCAATACCCCAAGGCCAAGGTTCGCCTCGAGTTCCTGCATCCCAACAAAGTTTATGATGCAGTGTTGAACGAGCAGGTGGATCTGGGCATCGTTTCCTACCCCGCGGCGATACGCGGCCTGACGGTCATTCCCCTGCGAACGGAGAACATGGCCCTGGTCTGCAGCCCGAACCACCGTCTGGCGAACATGAAACGGGTGACCATCACCCAGCTTCGGGGCGAGAACTTCATCGGCTTCGACCGCGAGCTGATCATTCGTCGCGAGCTTGATCGTTATCTTCGCGAGAACCAAGTCCTGGTCAACATGGTGATGGAGTTCGACAATATCGAGACCATCAAACAGGCTGTCGAAATCGGGGCCGGGGTCAGCATTTTGCCGGAGCCGACGATCAGAAAAGAGATTCAGACGGGCTCATTGGTGGCCGTTCCGCTGGCCAGTCAGAAGATTCGCCGGCCAATCGGCATTATCCATCGCCAGCGAAAGATCTTCACGCCCGCGATTGTCAGGCTGATTGAGCTGCTCAAGTCGATGAAATCAGAGACGTCGGAGCCAAGGCGGGTATAGTGCCCCGTCACCGCACGCGCTACTGTCCCGAGAATGGGCGCGGCGGGCAAGAAAATGCCCTGCGGCGGCGCAGGGCATGTTAACATCTGAAAAAGGCAGTGGAATTCATCGCTTTCCGACATTCTGGTCAGCGACGCCGCAGCAGCACGGCACCCAAAGCCAACAGCAGTATCGACGCCGGCTCGGGTGTCGGCGTTTCCTTAAGCGTGAAGACCGTATACGGCTCGCTCGTCTTCGAGACTACGCGGATCACCAGATTGCCGTCCGTGGGCCCGTCGCCCGGGAACCATACGCTGTTGTTCGGCACGACGGCATCGGTACCACCGGGACCGAGGCCAAAGCCATCGACGCTAAAGCTTTTGTTGTCTGCCGAGAAGACCTGGTGGTCCAACGGCGACGTGGTGAAGAAGAAACCGGGGCCATGCTCGAACCAAGCGTCACCCTTATCCAGCAAGTCGAAATGGAAATCAGTCCAGTCGACGCCGGTGGTATTGGTGATAATCTCATCCTGAATAACGATACGGGTGATCGTCGATGGGCCGGTCTGCATGAACGTGATCGGGATCGAGGGGAATTGACCAAACTCATCGGGGCCCTGAGTGAATTGGGCTGACTTCTGGATGAAGATGATGCTTGCCGTCGGCGGCGACGCGGGAGGAATCCAGATGTCCACCAAACCATCCAAGCCATCGTCCCAAACGGCCTGCCATCCCGTATTGTCCAGCACCACCAAGCCCGCGTTAGCGGACGACACGACCAAGAGAGTCACCGCGGCTGCTGCTGAGAACATACCTTTCATAGTTGCCTCCTGCCTTTCCTTTTCTGATGCGTGTGGGACGATCTTTGAATGGGCCGGCTCGTCGGACACGCATCCTCGCAAGCGCGACTTCGTACAGATGTGCAGTGCGCGCCTGCTCGCGTTTTCCCGTTTCTCTGAACTGACACGATGAGGGCTACACCGTCGATGTGCAGCTCTCCCCCTCTCTCCTTATATAGTAGCCTAGCCGGTCACTGTTGGCGTGTCAAGGTTTTTTTGTTTTCTTGGCGATTTTTTCTTAGTTGCCATTCCCCGGATCAGCCCGTCTGAAGACATGAGCCAACCAGCCTGCCAGGCAAGTGAAAACACAAAAGCAAGAGAATCACCCTAAGACTTTTCAGCAACGAGGTTTACGTCAATTTGGAACCATTGGCAGCGCTGCTAGCATTGGACAACTTATCGGGGCCCATTGCCCACCGTCCGGGCCTCTGGAGTGAGGAATGTGGGCCAAAACCCACAGGCAAATCCGACTCCCGCAACGGCTGGTGCAAAAAAAGGGGGGAAGGACGCCCCAGAAAAAGCGTGCCCCGCCACGGGGGCGGGGCACTGATCTTCAGGCTCAAATGGAGCAGGAATGCGCTCACCGGCGTCGCAACATCATGGCACCAAGAACAAGCAGCAAGAGGGAGGCCGGCTCAGGCGTTGGCGTCTCCTTCAGCGTGAAAAGGGTGTAGGGTGCGGCCGGCTTGGAAGTGACGTGGATCACGAGTTCGCCGCCATCGACCCCGATTCCCGGCTGCCACACGCTTCCGTTGTACACGACTCCATTAGTAGCGAAACCATCGACCGAGAAGTTCATATCATCCCTGGCCCAAGACTGGTTATCCAGCGGCGAGGTTTTGAAGAACCAGCCTGGATCATGAATGAACCACGCCTCTCCATGGTCTATCAGATCCCAATGGAAATCAGTCCAATTGGCACCCGTCGAGTTCTTGATGGTCTCGTCGAGTATCACGATCTTGGTAATGGTCGATGGGCCGATCTGCCAGAAAGTAATAGGAATCGTGGGAAAATTACCGAACTCGTCAGGACCTTGAATGAACTCGACCGTCTTGTGAATGTAGACGGCGTCTGCGTCCTCCCCCTCAACCGTGATATTAAGATACGGGTTGAGTCCGCTGTCCCAGACGACCTGCCACCCCGAGCTGCCCAGAGGTATGCTGGTCGCATTCGCAAACGACGCTGCCACGAACACGAACGCCACCGCTGCCAGAAAGCTCCTTTTCATACTTTCCTCCTATCTTTTTCCGCCTCGCTCGACATGGGCATCAGATATGAGGGTGTTTGATCCCCATCATCGCGCGTCTCGTACCGCGCGTCTTCCACACAACAGAGCCGATGAGAATATGAACCTCGATACTTGTGCCCCTTTCGCTCACCTCGACACTGGACGCTTGACGTGAAGCGATTCTCTCGCTCACATTATGGATACTACCGGATAGCCCTCCTCAAAGCAAGAGTTTTTCCTGGATTTCCGCGACAGTTAATCTGGGCTGTTTCGGTCCCCTCGGCAAACCCGCAGGCCGTGTCAACGGAGATGCTGACGATTATGTATAAAATAAATTTATTCCACGCAAGGCATAAGAGAGGCTTGCGGCAGAACCCGGGCCTCATCGCGGCCGGGGGCGGAACTCAGGTTGGTCGTCCGTCGGGATCCTGGCCGGTGAGCGACCCGACGCTGACCGGGAAAGCCAGGCTCGCCAAGGCCATTCTTTGCGGCTGGGTTGTCGGCGGCTCGGCAGGTTGAGGGTGGCTCTTTGCCTGGGGTCTGCTTGTTCGTTCCGACCTGCCTTGGCTAAGCTGCACTCGGCATGACTACAAGTTCGGGTCAAAGATCGCAGATTCGAGTGAACCTCCTCATCGGCTGTACGGCCAGCGGCAAAGGCCGCATCGGTCTGGAGCTAGCTCGGCGTCTGGGCGGCGAGATCGTCTCGGTGGACTCCATGAAGATTTACCGCCGCATGGACATCGGCACAGCCAAACCTTCTGAGGCAGCCCGACGTGAGATTCGACACCACTTGATCGATGTGGTTGAGCCCAGCGAGCCGTACAGTCTGGCTCGGTACATCGAGGGCGCAGACCGGGCTATTGACGACATCGCGGGTAGGGGCAAACCGGTCCTGGCAGTGGGTGGAACGATGCTGTATGTCCGGGGACTTACGGCCGGGGTTTTCGCAGGGCCCGGGGCCGACCTCGAGTTCAGACGGGCTTTTCGCGAGCGGGCTGCCCGCGAGGGGACGTGCGCTCTGCACGCTGAATTGGCCCGGGTGGATCCCAAAGCGGCCGCACGAATTCACGTCAACGACCTCCGTCGAATCGAGCGAGCCCTGGAGGTCTATCACCTCACCGGCTCTCCGATCAGCGAATTACAGCAACAATGGGACCGGCCCATGGGCCGCTATGACTGCCGTATCGCCGCCCTTCGTCGCCCTAAGGAGCAGGCGAACCGCCGCATCAACGCTCGAGTTCATCGGATGATCGAGGCGGGGCTCGTGGACGAGGTCAAGCGGCTGCTGGCCGAGCCCGGTGGAATCGGACACCAGGCTGCGCAAGCCGTCGGCTATGCCGAGATCATCGCTTATTTGCGAGGCCGCTGGAATCTGGCCGATGCCGTCGAGCGGATCAAGATCAACTCCCGGCATCTGGCCAAGCATCAACGAACCTGGATGCGCCGGATACCCGGTATCAGGTGGGTGGATTTGACTGAGGATGATACGGTCGAAGAGGTAGCCGACCGCGTGCTGGAGGCATGGAGCCAACCCGCCGCCTGACAACCAGAAGCTCGGACGGCTCTTCATCTCCCGTCGTGCTACCAAGCTCGAAGAACTTTGCCGGTGATTCCCATTGGATCACCGACCACGACCACCGCCACCGCCGCCAGATCGCTCGGCCTTGGGTTGGGCCTCGTTGACCTTCAGCTTGCGACCGTCGACCTCCTTGCCGTTGAGTGCCTCGATGGCCGCTTGGGCAGCGGTGTTGTCGGCCATCTCGACGAAGCCAAAACCGCGAGGTCGGCCCGTATGGCGGTCGCTGATCAGGCTGACCCGGTCCACTTGCCCGTAAGCGGCAAACAACTCACGTACTGCCTCCTCCGTGGTCTTGAAGCTGAGATTGCCGACATAGATGTTCATGGTGGAGCAACTCCTCACCTTGGCTTCTGAACCTGCCGCCCGGACGCTCGGTGGGCAAAAACGCATGGTTCAGTGACAACACCATTTGGTAGCACGATTACGAATACTCTGATTGCGGCTGGGATGCAAGAGACGAAAGGCAACGATGTAGCCAGACCTTCGATCTCCACCGACGCAGCGGGACTCCGTGCCGACGTCCTGGAGCCCGCCCGCAAGCGGTTCCCGAATCTCGGCGGGCCCCGCCGGCGAGATCGGTGCTCGCGGCTCCGAAACTGATATCTTCAGGGGCGGCAGCCCGGAGCATAGCGCCTCTGTCAACGAAAACTAGACGTAACTGATAACAATGTTACTGAAGAAAGCGGCCAGCTCCGCAAAAAGTCCGCCAAGAGCCCCGAAGAGGCTCTCCAGGAACAGGGTAATGGCATCGAGCAGACCGGTGAAATCGAAAGTGATCTCCGTCATGGATCGTTCTCCTATGATCCTTTGCAGACCGGTATCGGGTTTTGCGCGATCAACAATGCAAGAGTCCGTTCGCGCCTCCAAGGGTCCCAAGAGGCTCGTCCCTGGCGTCAATCGCCGATCTTGCCCCTTCTTAATATCGTCAGGCTCCAGCCTGCTTCTTGACAGGGCCCCGGTTACGGGCCTGTGATAGTTTGGACGGGGAGACGCTATGGCTTTTTCAGAACCGCGACCGTGAGGGAGCGGCCCCCATGTGGTATTGGCCGCTCTGCGGCTTGGCCCCTCGCTTGCGCTCGGGGTTCTGAAAGAGCCGCCCAAGGCGGACCGCCTTTTTGCGGGCTGCGAGCCAAGCGCTCTGCGATCGAGAAACATGCGCGCAAAATGCGCACCCGTTGCGACGGAAGGGACTAAACCGTCATGGACCCCTCGGTCACAGCCGGCCTCATGTAGGGCCCGGTGTGACGAAGGTGGGGGCAGGGCAAGAGGTGCGCGGTCCTTTGGGCAACAAGCTGGTCGGCGGCCTGCGGGTATCACAGCATGCCGGTGCGTTTGGCGTAAGCGAAGACACCGCCGGCCTCGACGATGGGGGCGATCTCGCCGAGTGGATTGAGCGCCCGGGGGGTGCCAGACCTGCATTCGATCAGCACATTTTCCTTCAACCGGATCTCGACCTCGTCGCCGGTGCGGACCGTGTGGGTCACGCCTTCGGCGAATTCCAGCGGAATGAGGTAACCGCCGTTGACCGAATTGCGGAAGAAGATTCGGGCGTAGAACGGGGCGACGACCGCTTGGACTCCGGCCTCGGCCAAGGCCAGCGGGGCGTGCTCGCGGGAGCTGCCGCAGCCGAAGTTCTTGCCGCCGATGACGATGGTGAACCGGCTGCGGGTGTTGTTCGGGTCGGACTGATCCACGAAGGGAACATGGCCCTGGGGCAGACCGGCCTGAGCGTCGGGCACGCCGCAGAGGGCAAACCGCCCGAACTGCTTTCGCTCCTCCGGAATGGCGGGGTTGTACATCAGGTAGTGCGCCGGAATGATCTGGTCGGTGTCGATGTTATCACCGAGCACATAGGCCTTGCCCTTGATGACGTCTTGCATGGTATGCCTCAGCAGAAGCTGTCAGCTATTGGCTTTCGGCTTTCAGCCATTCGCCCTCAGCAAATCGGTTGCCTGCTATTGGCCGGTGGCCTCAGCCAAACGGCCGACCGTATCATGAGACGGCCCATTATAGCCGAGCGCGAGAGGCAGGAAAGCGAATGCTCGGGAACCGGTGCAAACGGCTGCGAGATGGAATCAGCAGGCCGTCCGGCGCTTCACAGGCCCCTGATCCACTCGAGAAACAGTCTTGACGACTCCACCGAGTCGGCCTTGCCAAGGCCTTCGAGGTACTCGACGACATAGTAGCCCCTGTAACCGTGGGCTTCGAGCTTGCGGACAATGGCCGTGAAGTCAATGGGTCCCTCGCCCCATCTCATCTGGATGTCTTCCCGCTTCATTCCGCCGGCGCGGAAGCCGGTGTTCATCACGTACGGGTACAGGCTGTCGAAGCACTTGCCCTGATTCGGGCCGGCGTAGTAGTGGCTCGGGTCGAGGGTGAGTCCCAGGCCGGGAACCTCCCTGCAGATCTTCTCGGCGTCGGCAGGGTACTCGGTGAGCTGGCCGGTGTGAGTCTCGAGGGTGAGCTTGATGCCGTGATCGGCGGCGATCTTGTGGATCACCTTGAGTTTGGCGACCTGGTCGGCCCAATCACTCTTGGCCGACGGGGCCATGATATTGATCAGCGGGGCCCTGAGCCGGACGGCCAGCTTGACCACGGCCGTGAATCGCGTCTTGTACTCATCGAACGGCTTGGTCTCGATGGCGTCGAAGGTCAGGTTCGAGACCTTCAGCTTGTTGTCGGCCAGAGTCTTCTCCACTCGCGCGGCCTCGGTGTCAAAGTCCTTCACCAGCGCGTCCACGTTCACGTGCGGTGTCCACGAAAGGCACATGACGTCGGCGTACTTGAAGCCCAGGTCCGCGACGGTCTTGAGAGCCGGTTCCAGCGGCTGCTTGGCCTTGACCAGCGTCGAACACGATGCCCGCTCGAAGGGTGTCGGCTTTGCCGCCTGGCACCCGAGGGCCAGCGACAGCGACCATGCGGCAATGGAAGCGGTGATAGGCGATCGATAGTGCATGTGTGACCTCCTGCAAGTTGTTGGTTCTGTCTTGCTGAGTCTGCAGGCCATGCTAATCGCGGGCTTGCTGATCGTCCAGAACACCGCTTGCGCGCGGCGTCTGCGCGTGTCGCCGAGAACCTGGGTCGGGGACTACCGATTCATTCAGCGCACTGTGGGCTCACCGGAATGTCCGGGCCGCTGAGGCAGCCAAGGAAGAGTTGAGTATCGTCTCCGTCGACGTCGCCGTCGTCATCGATAAGGGCAGCGAGACACTCCGGGTTACTCTGGATGGCGCCGGCGCCGCTCAGGCAGGCCTGGAAGCGGCCGAAGTCCGCCTGGTCAACGTCGCCGTCGAGAGCACCCTGATGCTCCATGAGCTTGGCTTCTTGATGACTAACCTTCATACCCCAGTCCCTGCCGGTCTCTTGCACGCCGGTGACCTTGGTCCTCGCCCATGTAAAACCGCACCCCGTTTGTCGTATAATAGTCATATTGAAGCAGCCGCCGAGTTCGGGCAATGGGATTAATCAGACCCGGCATTGACGGCTGTGCCTGAGCGAACGGAGAGACGAGATGACCATTGTCAATGGACATTTTGACGGTCAGCGAGTCGTTCTTGACGAACCCGTGCCATCGGGTGTCAGTGCCAATACGCCCGTGAAGGTGGTGTTCGACAGCGAGGGGGCGGATGACGTCCTGGCGGAGATTGCCCGTCTTGGACGCCCCGGTGGACTGCCTCCCGATTTCGCCGAGCAGCACGAACACTACGTTAAGGGAACACCCCGGCGGTGAAAACCACATTCCTCGATACCTCGTACCTGCTTGCGCTCGTATTGGCGGATGATGCTCTTCATGAGCGAGCACTGGCTTGGCAGAAGCAGGTAACCGGACAACTGTTGACCACTGAGTATGCTCTCCTGGAATTTGTGGATCCTCTGAGTGAACCAAGAGTGCGGATGCCGGCTGTGCCCGATTCGAGCCGGTGACGGCGGCGCAGTTGGATCGCGGCTATGTCCTGTTGCTGCCGGGCGTGGCCAAAAAGCCGTCGTCGATGGCGGGCATTGCCGGCGGACTCAGGGACGCGGGAATTGACCAGGCCATCGAGCGGGATCTGCGGGGCTCCCGGCCGTTCGGCGGACTCGAGAACGTGCAGTTGCTCGAACGGAATCGAGAATGGGCCGACGAGGGCGTCGGCCCTACTTGCGGGTCCGCTGGTCCCAGATTCCTATC
>DAOOIV010000020.1 GCA_035384605.1 Phycisphaerae bacterium | reverse complement strand
CATGCTCTCACACTACAAACCATCACACCCGGTGTCAATAATAGGTGACTGTCCCCAATATCCCGTCATAATAGGTGACTGTCCCCAATATCCCCAATATCACCAATATCCCGACATGCTCTCACACTACAAACCATCACACCCGGTGTCAATAATAGGTGACTGTCCCCAATATCAATACCGGTGTCAATAATAGGTGACTGTCCCCAATATCAATAATAGGTGACTGTCCCCAATATCCCCCATAGGTGACTGTCCCCAATATCCCGTCCCCAATATCCCCGGCTCATCCCTGATCGTCGACCGAAGCGAGATTCGCCGCGACACACTGACCCCACTCCGAAAACTAGCTACGTCCCCGTTTCGGATCGTCCCCGTTTCGGATACGATACCTGGGCGGGTCGCGCCAGGGAGCGTGACAGTGTAGGTCTTCTGTGCGAAATCGACGGTGATCCGCGTGCCGTCGGCGAAGGTGGTCTCCTGCACGCGGCGGGCGGGATCGAGAAAGCGGTGGTCGGTCATCTCTTGGGTGTTCAGCCGTCCTACCACGGACAGCACTTCTTGGACTTGAGCAATGGTCTGGGGGCTTGCGTTGGGCGAGACATACGGGAGCCCGGCATTGAGGAGGCAATGCAGACGACCGGAGTCGCCCGACGGGATCCCCCAGCCGCCGTCCTCGGTGAGCTCCCAGGGCAACAGGATGGAATCGTGATAAACGAGGTTGAACAGCGGCACCGCGATGCCCTGACCTTGGCCTTGGCCGTAACCCTTGGGAAGCGTGGGGTACGGACCATGATGCACCAGGTCCAGAGAACGAACGAGGTAATCGGCGGGCTCTTCGGAACTGACGACGTAGCCTCGGGCCCGCAAGAGGTCGAAGCATTCGCGCCGGTGACGGGCGCAGTCACTGCGGGTAACGGGGTGGCTGGGCTGATAGCTTTCCTCGAGAGGAACGACCGCGAAGACGTCGAGATAAGCCCCCTTGATCTTGACGCCGTTCTCACCAAACAGATCGTGGTTCCGTCGCACATAGCCCGGCGCAAACCGCGGGCTCAGCAAGGTTTGTCGTCCTCCACTCCACTCGGCGTGCTCGGTGAGGGTGCCGTCGTGGTTGAGCAATGCCAGCTTGTCATCGTACGATGCGGCGCTGAAGTAAAAGTCGCGGTACTGATCGTGAACGGCCAGCAGGTAACCGAGCGAATCGCAGGTGTCTGCCAGCAGACGCATTCCGTTCCAGCCACCCTGCTCGGGTCCAGGCGGCAGCACGTCGGGGTGAGCATTGTCGTAGCCATAGAAGCCCCAGCCATCGAGATGGACGTAGGCCTCGGCAATGCCGGCTACCTTCAGGGCTCGCAGCGAAGCCGCCAGATTCTCGAAAGTCTGTACCCGGTGATTGCTCTCCATTCCAGTCGTGCTGTAGAAACGCGAGCCTTTCATATTGTGGTACAGCGCACCGATGTGAACCACCGGCTTGCCGATCACGCGTTCGAGGTTCGGCGTGCGAATCCGCTTCTCGGCGAGCGAGACGAACTGCCCCGTCTCCTGCACGTGCCGCCGGTATCGCTTGGCCATTCGCACGTAGCCGCCGTTGTCATCGAAGACATAGCGAACCAAGCGCGGATAGCGCAACCGTCCCATGCTCGAGTGCCAGAGCGGCTGAATCCGCGTCGGCTCGCCGGGCACATGAGCGTACTCCGCGCCCGCATCATCGCTGGTCTCCAGGATCGTCTGGACGCCCCTTTCGCCCGCCAGTTGACCCCACCAAGGCATGTACAGCGCGCGAGAGTTTGTGAGGTCGCGATAGCGGATCTCCTGCCGCCAGTTGCCGGGTATCAGAATTCCCTGCATGCGCGGTATCACCGCGACGTCTGTTTCTGTATTGCCGGTTTCGAGCACTTTGGGGAACGCCAGCGTCGCCAGATTGGAGATATCTTCGACCGGGACGATCTCGAACACCGCCTCGTTACCGATCAAATGGACCACCACGTCGATGCGGGCATTCGGGGCGGCAGGAAAAGCCGCGAGCATGATCCGCATGCCGGTGCTGAATCCGGTGTGAAACGCACCGGCTTCTTTGCGGCGCGCCTCCATCAGCGAGAAAGACTTCCCATTGCGCAGCTCGATATCCTTGTTGTCCGCCGGACGCCACCGCCATGCTGTTCCGGGGGTCTTGGCGCACATGGACAAGTCTTTCCTGGCAATCGTCAGGGTCAAGCTTGTGTTCCTCACGCCCCAGTCATTGCTCGTCTCGAAGAACTCGCCCCCGCCGGGCACCGGGCGATCGACGGCGTTGCTCAGCAACCATGTGCGAAGCTCGTCCATCCGGAGGTAAATCGCATCGATCTCTTCACGTGTGGCGGCGCCCTTGGCAATCGCGCCGGCCAGCTCGTTCAACTGCCCGGCCGCGCGATCCTTCAATTCGGGGGGCACCTGGATTGCTCGCAAACCATCCAACTGCGCTCGCAGCACGTTCAACCGTTCAGGAATACCCTGACCAGCCCCGAGCATGCAGAGAGAAAGCATGATCGCCCACATGGATGTCGACCTCCTTCAGGAGTATGCGCGGTCTCCTCGCACCCGGAGCTCTCCGGATGTCGTGCCTAACAACCGTCGGTGCCCGATACCCGATATCATCGTCAAACATGGCCCGCTTGGCCAGGAAGCAGCAATGATAAAGAGGTCGAGAACATAGCGGTCCGCAGAGCCAGCACCTGCCTCGCTCAGGGGGCCGACGAGGGCGTCGGCCCTACTTTGCCGTGCGATACGTGATCAGCTCCGACTTGTGCCTGTCCGGAATCGTCAACTGGTACTGCTTCATAAGGTCCGCGCCTTTGGCCTGCGTTTTCTGCCCGGTCGCCTGGCTGGTTAGTTCATAAACGGCATCCGGTTTCAGGCCGTCGAGGGAGACGTCGGTCGTGCGGTACGGACTCTCGGCCCGGCGGAACGCAAGGATCATGCCCTCATCGAGGTCCGGCCGGTGGTACTGCGAGGCGATCCATTCGTTGCCGCTCCGGGAGTACGGCAGCAACGGGTACCACGCCCCGATCAGCAGGTGCCGCAGGGCCAGGTACCTGTCGAGCAGCTTCTTGCCGCGAGCTTTGTCGAAGTCCGGGCCGTCAGCGATCCAGCCCATGCACAGCGACGAAGCCATCACCGAATGGAACGAATAATCATCCATCCGGTTGATGTGCCCGACGAAGACGTTGTTGGGCAGGTACTGGCTCAAGCCCCAGATCTGGGCCTGGTCGACGTCGTTGTCGAACCAGTAATCGCTGTCCTGGTGAAGGTGCATGCGCATGACCGTTTCGAGGTCGATCCGACGGCCGCCGCTGGCGCACTCCTCGCGAAGGCTGTCGGGCCAGGTGTGGGCGATGCGGTCCCAGTAGGCGTACAGCCCTTCGATGTACTTGATCTCGGTGATGCCCTGGCGGTCCGGCGCGTCGTTGTGCCGCCAGTAGGCCAGCGGATCCATGTTGAAGTCCTGGCGATAGACGCGGAAGCCGGGCAGGGCCATGAAGCCCCTCACGATGTTGAAGAAGTAGTCCTGCACCTCCTTGCGGCCGAAGTCGGCGAGGAAGGTGCGCGGATTCTCGCCGCCGGGGCTGAGCACCCAATCGGGATGCTCCTTGTGCAGCGACGTGCCCGCGACCACGCGTTCGGGCTCGAACCACAGGCCGTAGATCATGTTGTGGGCCTTGGCGGCCGCAGCCACAGGGCCCATGCCGTCGGGATAGGCGTCCTTGCGCGGATCCCAGTTGCCCGCGCCGTTGGGCCAGCCGCCGGTGAACCAGCCGGCATCGGTCAGCAGAGCCTCAAGCCCAAGCGGCGCGTAGGCCTTGATCAGCGAGATCTGGTTCTCGGCGTTGCACTCGTTGAGCCAGCCGCCGCCGCGAGTGAAACAGGTGTTGCAGAACAGCGTCGGCAGCGGTTTTTTGCCGGCCTTCATGGCCGCATAGTGCTTGTAGATGAGTTGGCGGAACCGGGCGTTGCTCTCGCGGGTATCGCCTTCCCAATGGAGCATCAGAATGCGAGGCATCCGCACTTTTTCGCCGGGGAGGAGCTTGAAATGTGTCTTCTCGATACCTGCCGTCAGGTGCAGCGAAGGTGCCTGCGGACTGCTGACGCAGGCGGCCCATTGCCCGGACCATCCGACCGCAACGATCAGCGAGCCGGCCTTCGTTTCGATCTTAAAGAACGGGAAATCCTTGTTCGACGATCGCCCGCCGCCGCCGGACATGGTTTGGGTGGAGCCAGGCGTCAACGTGATCGTGCGAACTTCGAAATCAGTCGGATTCGACGGGGCTCCGTTTGTCCGGCAAAGACGATAGGTCCCGCGATCATCAAGCGGCTGATTGAGGCTCACGTCCAGGGCCTGGATGTTCTCGATGATCGGCGTATCGGCCGTGCCGGTGTTCTCGAACGTCAGCAGCCACTCGATCGCGGGGAAATCTGAAAAGCGAGTCACCTGCCACGCAACCCGCAGGCCGGTGTTGGGATCGGTCCACGCGGTCGCCCGGCCGCGGAGGCAAGCCGGGTCGCTGCTGTTCCCGGCCACCGCCGGCAGCGATTCAGAGGTCCGGCTCTTCCAGACGCGCAAGAGATCGCCGCTCGGCCGATCGTCGTAGGTGAACGAGAAGGGGAATTGCGAACCTGCTTGGGCCGCCGTCTCGATGTCGTCAAGCCACATGGTCGACTCCGCCTTGAAATCCAGGCCGAAAAGGCGTGATCCACCTGCCATCAGCACTGCCATGCCGGCGCCCAGCAAAGGCAGTGGGCAGCGCAACCTGTCGTTCATGGGGTACCTCCTTCAACGATGCATCACTGATCGCCGGAATTCGTGTGACGAACACTCTTGCCGCACTAGCATATCCAAGGGGGCCAGGTTCGCCAGCGTGTGTGATGGGTTGGGCGGGTGCGTTCGCCGGCTGCTCCCTTTCTGCTTCGCCAAGGCTGCGCGGGAGGGGTACGGTCGCGGTTGTGAAAGAGTGATCAGCAATCAGCGCGTGGCCCCAGAAGGGATTCTGGGGCCAGCGAGATTCTGGGGCTAGCGAAAGGGATTCTGGGGCTCGCGAGATTCTGGGGCTAGCGAAAGGCATTCTGGGGCCGGCGAATCCAAGGGGGCTGCGGTCGCCATCCTTGCCTGACCGGCCCTATCGCTGATGGCAGATACGGACTATCATTGGGCATACGGCAGGCCGGATGTGAGACCCGTGGGAAGCAATATGGCCTCCACCGGAGTCGGCCTTGGTCAGAGGTTGCACGAGCGATTACGCATGAGCCATCTGAATCGACCGTACGTTGACGGCCTCTCCTGGCTGCGGGCAGCGGGATCGCTTTGGCTGGCCGCCGTGCTGTTATCGCTGATCAGCGTAGCGATGGCCTGCGCGACGGTGTTCGAATCAGTACACGGGAGCGAGAAAGCCCTTGCCTTTTTCTACAAATCCTGGTGGTTTGAAAGCCTTCTGGGGCTGCTGGCGATCAACGCGGTCGCGGCTCTGGCCGTCAGGTATCCCTTCTCCAGGCGGCAATTCGGCTTCGCCGTCGCTCATGGCTCCATCCTGCTGATCCTGGCGGGGGCGTGGGTGAGCCAGAAGTTCGGGATCGACGGCAGGGTAAGCATCGTCGAGGGCCAGTCCGTCGCCGACATCACCGTACCCCAGGACGTCTTTATCCTCGAAAACCAATCCTCGAAGTTTTCGGTTGAGATCAGCCCCCCACCGCTTCTGGGCGCGGGTACGGCGGAGGTTCCTGGGCAACCTGCGGTTTCCGCGGAATCGGTGCATGCCCAAGTGCTTCAATTCGCTTCGGACAGCGTCGCCCGCACCGAGATGCGCGACGACAACCCACATGCCGGTCTAGCGGTCGAGGTGTCGTTTTCGGAGACGGGCACGGACGAACCGGTGTGGGTGCCGGCCGGGCAGGTCGTCCAGGCAGGTGAAGTCCAGGTAGCGTGCATCGAGATCACCGACGAGCAAGAACTGAAGAAGCACACATCCACCGCTCCGGCAGCCGAGGAGGACGCGACACGCACGGTGAGAGTTGAGTACCGGGGCAACAGCTACGAGTTGAAGGTGGACGATTGCATCGCCGCGACGCAGCCGGTGGGAGACACCGGCATGACGTTGCGAGTTGTGCGGTACCTGCCTCACGCGACGGTCGCCGGCCGGGGCCAGATTACCAACGCGTCAGCCAAGCCGCTGAATCCGGCCATCGAAGCCGAGTTATCGGGTCCGCAGGGAATCGAGAGGCGATTCGCGTTCGCGCGCTTTCCTGACTTTCAGTCGATGCACGGGAATCTCAAGAATCCGGATGTCAAGCTGGTTCTGACAGCCAGGGTGGATGAGGACGTGCACGCGCCGGTCGAGATCCTCGTCGGCCCGGGCGATCGATTGCATGCGAGATTCACGAGCGGGCGCGACAGCCTCGTCCAAGAGCTGCAAGCGGGCACGCCGCTCCAAACGCCCTGGCCGCAGCGCAAGCTCGGGGTATGGCGCATCTTCAAGAATGCCCGTCAGCATCGGACCGTATCGCCTTCCGCGCATCTGCATCCCGAGCCGCGTCCCGCGATTCTCGTGCGACTGGACTCCGGCCAAGAGAGCATGGAGGTCTGGGTGCAGAAATACAGCGATCAGGCGGTGGTCTTCGCCGGGCAGACCTACCGCCTGGGATACGACGACAAAACCATCCCGCTCGGCTTCAAGGTTGCACTCGACGCCTTCAGAATCCGCAACTATCCGGGCACCAGCCGGCCTCGTTCGTACGAAAGCCGGATCACTATCACCGATCCGGCTTCGGGGCGATTGGAGAGTCGGGTGATCAGCATGAACCATCCGACGAGCTACGGAGGGTATACCTTCTACCAATCGAGCTATCGCCAGGCAGGCCAGCACACGGCGAGCGTGCTCAGCGTCTCACGGGATCCGGGGAAGGAAATCGTCTTTGCGGGCTACGGCTTGATGGTATTGGGTGTGCTGCTGGTGTTGATCGACCGGCTCAGGAACACGGCCGGTCAGGCTTCTGCGAGAGCCAATCGGGACGGGAAGGAGGCGGCCTGATGCGATTGCTGCAACTCCTTTTCCTGGCGTCGCTGGCTCAAACAACGGCCCCGGCCTCACCGACGATTCCCAAATCGCTTGACTTCAGCATCATCAGGGCAATTCCGGTCCAGCATGACGGCCGCTGGATGCCGCTGGACACCCTGGCCCGGGACATGGTTGAGTCGGTCACCGGAACAGCCCGATGGCATGGGCATGACCCGGTGGCCTTGCTGCTGGCGTGGACATTCGACTCGGGCACATGGATGGACCAGCCCCTGATCGAAATCAAGAACCCCAAGCTTCGGGAAGCGCTGGAGCTGCCGGGCAACCGAACCGTCTTCTCCTACAACGCGCTGGTCGGTCATCCGCGGTTTCGGCGGCTCATGGATGATCTGGCCATGGTCCAGGGGCGCAAGCTCGACCCGCTGGAATCCAAGGTTCGCGATATCCGGGAGCGGTTGAGCTGCCTGGATGTGGTTTTGGCCGGCCAGGCCATCAACCTGATTCCGCATCCGAATGATCCGCTGGGCGCCTGGAAGCCCATCGAGCTTGTCGCAGGGGATCAGGCCGCCGATGACCCTACCAAGACCGCCTGGGCATCGGTCGGCGGCGCCTTTTTGCGTGGCGACGGTCCCGCCTTTGTTGAGGCTTGCGAGCGCCTTCGTTCGGTACTTGCCTCGCTTCCCGCGGCCTACCGCCCATCGCCTGATCTGATCGCCGTCGAACTACGCTTTAACCGGCTTCACCTGCTGGGACTGTCGTGGAAGATCATGCTTGTCGGCGCCGTGTCTGGACTCGTGGCTCTGGTTCTTCGTAAGCGCACACCGGACGTGGCAGCCATCGCGGCACTGGTCGCGGGGTTTGCGGTACTGAGTTACGGCCTGTGGCTCCGCTGGCAGATTGCCGGGCGGATTCCGGCCTCGAACATGTTCGAGTCGCTGCTGTTCATGGGCTGGGGAACAGGCTTCTTCGGCATCTTATGGATTCTGTTCGTTCGCGACCGAATGGTGTTGCTGACGGCCTCGGTCGTCAGCGCGGTCTCGCTTGCGCTGGCGGATTGTCTGCCCCTCGACCCGTACATCCGCCCGACTCCGCCGGTCCTGATGGACACGATCTGGATGTCCATCCACGTGCCGGTGATCATGGTGTCGTACGCAGTGCTGGCGGTTGCTTTTGTGATTGCCCACGGGCAGATGTTTGTGATGGCCGCGACCCCAGAACGTTCGCAACTCGTGAAGACCATCGATCGTTTGCACTATCTCTATGTCCTGGCCGGCGCGTTTCTGCTGCTCATCGGGATTGCCACAGGAAGCATGTGGGCGGCATCCTCTTGGGGCCGCTACTGGGGGTGGGACCCGAAGGAGGTTTGGTCGCTGATCGCGTTTCTGGCCTACTTGACGATTCTTCATGTTCGGGCCAGCCATGAGAAAACACCCTCCTGGTTGTATCTTTTCGCGCTGGTACTTGGCGCGGCCGTGTTCGGAATGGTTGCGGCAAGGCTTGCCCCGCTGACCATGATGCGATGGCTCGGTCTGGCGTCCGCGGCAGTTGCGGTCGTCGTTTGCGCGCTGGCCAGGGGGCCGCTGGGCGATGCGGTCAAAAGCATCCTGGCTTTCTGGCTGATCATTATGACGTACGTTGGCGTCAACTTTGTTCTGGGCATCGGTCTGCACAGCTATGGATTCGGCACCGGTGCGGTCGTACGTTACCTGTTTTTGTTCGGGGCCATCGACCTGATACTGGTCCTGTTGTGCGTGGGCATTTACTACGCGAGGCGCCGTGTCCGATCAGGGCATGCTCCGAGTTTCACCGGTCAGCAATAGCGAAACCAACGCAAAGCGAGGTCTGTTCAACAATGGGTCATGCGAGTCAATACGAACGTGATGAGTTTTTCGCGCACGTGACGTCCACCGGGCAAGGGCGAATTCGTCGACCGAGACGGCGAACACTGCGATCTCTGGCGGTGATCTACGTTCTGGCGGCAACAAGCGCGACAGTTCGGTCAGCGTCAACCGCCGGGCCCGACGCTGCCAACGAGGAACGTTGCCTTGTCCGAATTCCATGGACCGATCGACGCGAGACCCCGGGCACGGACTTTGCGCAGAGACCATGGACTCGTGCGGCGGTCGTCAGTGGTTTTCTGCAAATAGGCGGACTGAGGATGTCCTCGCTGCCGACGCGGGTGTACGTTTACTACACCCCATCGGCGTTGTGGTGCGGTTTTCGCTGTGAAGGGACTCCCGGCGACAAACTCGAAGCACAATTCACCCAGCGCGATGACAAGGTCTGGCGCGACGACAGCGTGGATCTGATCCTCAACCACGCGGGCGATCCGGAGAAGTCGGCTCATATCTCCGTCAACTGCGCCGCGGTGGTGTACGACGCTCTCGGGGGGGATGCTTCGTGGAATCCTGAGCTTGTCGTCCAGACAACCCGGGACGGCGACGGTTGGTCAGCCGTCATCGGCGTACCTTTCAGGGCTTTGGGCGTGGCGGTTCCGAAGGACGGGGATGCGTGGGCGGTCAACTTCTGCCGGAGCACCTCTGGGCGGCAGTTGAGCTGCTGGGCACCCGTCTTGAAGTCCTACGTCGAGCCCGAACGCTATGGTCGGCTGGTGTTCGGCGGTCGCCGGACGTCGGCCGCACAGATGCATGAACTCGATCCGGTGAACATCGGTCGCAACAGGCCCACGATCGTCTGCCCGGCGGGCAGCACCTTCCGGATCACCGGCTATGACATTCGATATCGCCCGGTTCTCGAAGAGCATGGACCGATCGGGGCGGGCGGGCGGTTCGAGTTTGTTCTGATTGAGGATCGCGTGCGCTCCGTCAGCCTGGCTGTGGCCGACGACGCCGGCACGGAGTTGCTCCGCGGCTTCTATCCGATGCACTCGCCGCAGGTTTCTGAGCGAGCCAGGACCATCGCGGCCCGATTTGCCGAGGCGACACGCATGCTGGCGAAGTTCCGGGCCGAAGCTCGGGCCAAAGCCGAGCCGATCCTGGCCAAGGCACGGCCGCTGGTCGAGGAAGCCACGAAGCCGGCCTCCGAGCCGGAAGCCTGTTCTACTGAGGACTGGCAACGGCTGGCTTCCACGGTCGGCGATCTGACCATGCAGCTTGACGGGGTGACCTGCCATGCCCGCATGCTCGCGAAGATGCCGGAAGCCGAGTTCGCGGTCGGCCTAGAAAGCTCCATGCGTAAGGTGATGATCAAAGACCACCCCTTCGAGGGGGTGTTCGACGATCATTACGAGCTAGCGCTGGCAAGAAACGAGCACGAGGGGTTCCAGGTGGTGGTCATTCCGTTCGGCCGCGACCTGGCGGATGTGACGGTGAGCGTCGGCCCCCTCAAGTCGGCAATGGGACAAGCCTTCAACGGCAGGATAGAAGTCTCGCTCGTCGGACACGTTGATGTCGCCGACAACCCGCCGTATGACGCCGAGCACAAAGGCTGGTGGCCGGACCCGCTGCTGAGCTTTCTGCAAAAAAGCGATGTGAAGGAAGGCGAACACGTGGCGTTCTGGATCGACGTGGCCACACGCGTGGAGACGCAAGCCGGCAGCTACGAGGGAACGCTGACGATCACGGCGCGTGACGCCTCGCCCATCGGGCTCAGGCTTAAGGTTCAGGTCTGGGATTTTGCCCTGCCCAACGGCACCCATCTGCGCAATGCATTCACCTACAACGAAGGCCCCACCGGCAACTTCTACAAAGGCAGATGGAACGACGAGATGAGGTATCGCTACTATGACTTCATCCTCGATCACCGGCTCAACATCGATCATCTCTATCGGCAAGAATCGCCTGAAATCGGTTTGCTCAAGTATGGAGCCGGGCGGGGAATGAACGCCTTCAACGTCGGCGGTGTTTTCCGGCAGGGCAAGGGGGACAAAGACGACCCGAAGCTCTCGCAGTACGTGCAGGAGTTGAAAAACGCCGGGGTGTTCGACAGGGCATACGTTTACGGCTTCGACGAAGCCAAGAGGGAGAAGTTTACCGAAATACGCGAGGTGTTCGGCGAGATCCGCAAGCGTTTTCCGGGGCTGAAAACGATGACCACGGCCGTTGACCGGTCTTTCGGCAAGCGAAGCGGCCTGCGTGAGGTCGTGGATATCTGGGTGCCGCTCACCGACAGCTATGACATCGAGGCGGCACGTGAGCTGCGGCGTGAAGGCCGCGAGATGTGGTGGTACATCTGCGTGGTTCCGACCCATCCGTACGCGAACTGGTTCATCGAATATCCGGCGATCGAGGCCCGCCTGCTGACCGGGGTGATGAGCTACAAGTATGAGGTCGGCGGCTTCCTTTACTACCTGATCAACCTGTGGGAAGGGAACAGCCGTCCGATCTCCAAGGGGCCTTATACCGACTGGAATCCCGGAAGCCTAGTCAACGAAGAGAAGAAGTATACCGCCAACGGTGACGGCAGCCTTTTATGTCCCGGACCCGACGGGCCGCTTTCGACCATCCGGCTGGAGAACATCCGCGACGGTTTCGAGGATTACGAGTATCTCTGGCTGCTGCGGGAGACCCTTGAGCGCATTGGTAAGCGCCCGCCGGCCCCCGCCCATCGGGCCTTTCTGGACCGCGCCGCTGCGTTGCTGAGGGTGCCGGACAGCGTAGTGACAACGACGACCAACTACACGCGAGATCCGCAGGAGGTCATCGAGTTCAGGGCCAGGTTGGCCGAGGCGATTCTCGAAGGGCAGAGTCTTCTGCGTTGATGGGTAGACAGACCCCTCGCCGGCGATTGAGGTTCTGAACGAGCCGCCGGAGGTGTCGCGAACCTCTCTCTTATTCACTCCGCGCGGACGGGTCAGCCGCAGGTTGAGCAGGCGCAGCCTCGAAGAACTCGGGATTCTGCCGGCGCAACACCCGCAGGCCTTCCTGCCAGAAGGCGTGCAGCGACGGTTTGGCCGCTCCGCGCTCCGCATGACCGGAAGAGCTTTCCTTCGGGTGAATGGTCGCCCGGATAACCTGGCCCACCTCAGTCGAAGCCTCGGCCAACACGTTGCCGCTTGGAGCGATGATCCGGCTGTGTCCGTGAGAACCCTCGTCAGCGCCGCCGTCGCCGGAGTTGCAGTGGATAACGCTGATCTGGTTCTCCACCGCCCGGCCAATGACCTGGCAGCGATAGTTGTCCCATTTCTCCCGCGTCTTGGATTCGCAACTGATGTAGATGCCGATCTTCGCTCCCGCCAGGACGGGAATCCGGAATATCTCCGGATATCGCTCGTCGTGGCAGATCATGATTGTGCAGGGCACATCGTCGACCCGAAAGACAGCCAGCGCGTCACCCTCCTCAAAGAGTTCCGGCTTGACCACGTGCATCTTGGCGTATCGCTTGACCAGCCGACCGTCGGGTCCGAACACGAACGCACCGTTGTAGCGTTTTCCGTTTTCGATGTATGCGGAGCCGACAACCGCGTAGATGCCGATCCGGCCGCAAGCCTCCTGTACGGTCTTGAGGGCGGCATTGATCTGCTCGGCCGTCAGCGCGCGAACGATCTGCGAGCCGTAGGTGCTCAACGAGCATTCCGGAAAAACGACGAGACGCGTGCCGGCGGCCGACTCGGTCTCCAGGATGGCGATCATTCGGCGGGCGTTCTCGGCAATGTCCGCCGTGTTCTCAAACTGCACGCACGCGACCTGCATGGCATTCATACTTGATGGTCGGCCGGGCTCTCCTCCATCGGACGCGGCCCGCGCAGACGAAGACAACGCAACGAATAAGCCGACGACAATGCATCCGAAGGTCAACCAGCACGCAGTATTCACGATGCCTCGCAATCGGCGTCTCTCATAAGGTCGTTTTTTCACGCCGGTTCATCTCCTGACGGGCGAGAATCTCGATTGTCCGCAGACGGTCCTTGTAAGTGTTGTACTGATTGG
Source organism: Phycisphaerae bacterium (assembly GCA_035384605.1). Taxonomy (NCBI): domain Bacteria; kingdom Pseudomonadati; phylum Planctomycetota; class Phycisphaerae; species Phycisphaerae bacterium. Next base: position 45,322 of record DAOOIV010000020.1, on the reverse strand, counting down.
CCTTGAGGATGGGGAGGGCGGCATCGGTGTTGCCCGACCAGCGGCGGCACAGGTAGACGGGCTCCCAGACGCGTCCTACCTCATAGCGGCGGCAGAAACGCAGGCCGACCGCGTAGTCCTCGCCGTAGCTGACGTTCGGCAGCGGATGGCGGCGCAGCAGGCTCGCGTCGAACGCCCGTGGGGCCCCAAAACCGTTGACGCGAAGCACGTTGTTACGGCCATTGTCCCGCGTCCACTCCCGGTGATCGATCAACCCCGGAGGCAGTTCGTTCAGATCGAAGTCCACGATGCGGTACGAACCGACAACCATTGCGTAGGGTCCCTTCTTGAGTTCGGTCACCATGATCGCGAGGGCATTGTGGCCGTTGTAGAGGTCATCGGAATCCAGTTGTACGACGTAGCGCCCGCACCGGGGGGAGGCAACAGCCTCGTTCCAGCAGCCGCCGATACCCAGATCCGTCCGAGTCGGGAGGATATGCACCACGCGGGAATCACCCGCCGCCAGATCGCGGAGGATTTCAGTGGTTCGATCGGTTGAGTGATTATCCACGACGATCACGTTGAACGGAAAAGAAGCCGCTTGCGAGAGCGCGCTCTTGACGGCATCGGCAATGGTCTTTTCACGATTGCGAACCGGAATGACCACGCTGGCTTCAACTTCAAACCGCTCCGACGGCGGCGGCACAGGCTCGAATCGCGGTTCGAGGTACGCGCCGATCCGCTTGAGATGTCCGGTGGCAACCTGCTCGCGCTCCAACTGCACGTCGACGTTGCGGGGGTCGACGTAGGCAAAATGCTCGTCGTGTTGGTTGCGGCTGTGGTCCTCGACGACGGTGTAGAGAGACTCAGGAAGCCGCAGCAACGCGTGATCGATGGACAGCTTGAGCCGCAAGTCGTATTGCGCGGACCAACGGACATCGGCGGGCGGACCGTGGCGCTTTGCGGCATCCTCGATAGCCTTGCGGGACACCAGTCGAAGCGGGCCAAACGCGAAGTCGTCGCGGATGCTGCCGAACTGATAATCAATGGTAGGACGATCGGCGACGCCCGCTTCTTCGTCAACGACGTAGTCGGCATACACGATGCCGGCACCGGTCTGCTCGGCCACGTCCATCATCCGCTCGAGGGCATATTGCCCGAGACGGATCTCGTTGTCACCGTCGACGAAGAGGACGTAGTCGCCGGTCAGCTTCTCGATGGCCGACCGGAGGGCAGAGCCGCTGTCCGGCTGATCGGTCACGATTGCCTCAATCCCGCCGGCCGTCTGGATGCCCGGAGGTACCAGAGCCAACACTCGATCCACGCAGGCGAGCTTGGCGAAGGGGGCAACCAGTTTGCCCAAATCGCACTTGCCCGCCCGTGCCACAACAGTCGTTTTTCCCATTTGAGTTTCCAACATCGCGCCCAAAGGGCGGCAAACCGTCAATGAATAAGCAGTGGCAGCATAATGGGTTTTTCACGGTTCTGTCAATGAAAGCGGCGAGCGAATTGCCGCTGCAATGTGGGCCAGGCGATCTCTGGGACCTGGTCACGTGCGATGGTCATCTGGCACGGGGGCCTGCGTCGAATGGGCAAACCACCTGGCCGGCCGTTGCCCGTTGCCGCAGGGGTAGATCCACTCAAATCTCGTCGTGACGCCGTGTCAGCCCATCGCCTGCTGACCGGCCGGATCGACAGCCCATGTGGCACGGGCATCGCGCGCGGCTTGGATGAAGGCCCGGCGGTAGCGAATGATAAGCACCAATGCCCAGATGCCGAACACCAGCGACACGACTGTGATAACACACCCCAGCGAGGCAAACAGTATCAACCCGACGGGAAACGCTACAACGGTTCCACCGGTGCCGGGACCGGTTGCTCCCCCCGTACCGGCAGCGGGCACGGTCATCGTCGCAAAGGCCGGCCCGAAAGCCATCGTCGCCGCCAGGAACAACATACCCAGAACAGACATGATGACAAAACCCCACATGACGGTTCCGGTCTGAGACGCAAGGTTGTCGTCAGGAATCCGCACCGCCATTCGTTTCGCGTATAAGAAAATGGACACTGTGACGATGAGACCAACCACCGCGGAAGGAAACGCGAGCAGCTTCCAGTAGAGGGACATTTGTGTGACAATCTGGGAAGCCACGGCAAGAACGATATTCAACACTGAACCATAGCGAATAATAGCGCGAACATCGACGCCTTGCGGTTCTGGTTCGCGGGGGTCCGGGGTTGTTACCCTCCAATAGCCGATCAGGGCCACGAGACTGCCGACGATGCCAATCATAGCATAGGCCGGTCTATTCGTGAGTCCTACCGCACCGCCGGCAACCAGGCCGAGCACGAATGCGAGAATGAGACCTGCCACGATCCAGTTCATGCCGCTAGCCAAGGTCTCGACCCAGCCAGGATCACAGAATCGCAGGTAGTCACCTCGCGTCGAGCGGCCGATGGCCGTGCCGCACTCCGGGCAGCGACCGTCCGGGGCGAGCCCGCGCAAGTTGTACCCACAGGAAACGCAGGCGATGTCCACGTCGATTCGCCCGTCAGGTCCCAGACGCAAGTCCACCTGAACATCGGTGAAAGCTGTCATGAAATGTTCTCCAATCGAATTAACCGAGATGCCCGGTTGGGCGCAAGCCCGGGATTGGCCGCCAGCCCCGGCGGGAGGTATTCTATTGTGTGGCCCACGCGGGCTCAATGTTGAATCCCACAAAAGGAACCAAGGGCATCACCTGCCACACCTTGGCACAGAGTACGAATCCGCGTCTTGCAGGGCCGGACCGGTGACGTTCTCGAAAAGCGAGTGATGCACGGGGCGGCAAGCCGCCGGTGGCACCCCCGAAAGGGCGAAAGCCGCCCGGCGGCAAGCCCGTCCCCACAAAAATAAGATGCGAGTCCGAACCCTGGGCGGGAATGGACGCGTTCTGCAAGAGCCGATATGCTAGGCCGTCAGTTGCGAAGCTGAAATTCATCGACGTAAAAGGAGACAGCCGGGCCCGGGAAGGCGTGTGAGAACGGTAGCCGTTTGGGGCTGCAGAAAACGGCAGGTCTGGGTCGCCACTACGACCTTGTCGCAGCCCCACCGACCGGCTTCGTCGGATTTCGCACACATTCCAACCGGTGCGCACGCCCCGCAATCTTGGAGGTACTCTGGTGAGTTCTACAGCAACGTTCGCCGGCAGCGATAAGGAATTGGCGGTACAGCTTTCGAGCGGCTATCAGACCATTCTCTCACAACTTGAGCGCGTCATCGTGGGACAGAAGCAAGTGATCGAGGAACTGATGATCACCATCTTCGCCCGCGGGCACTGCCTGCTGGTAGGGGTGCCGGGGCTGGCCAAGACGCTCCTGGTCAGCACGCTGGCAGACACGCTGGATCTGACCTTCAAGCGGATCCAGTTCACGCCCGACCTCATGCCGACGGACATCACCGGCACCGAGGTGATCCAGGACGACCCGACCACCGGCGAGCGTCGATTCAAGTTCCTTCGCGGTCCGATCTTCGCCAACATTGTCCTGGCGGACGAGATCAACCGCACGCCGCCCAAGACGCAATCGGCGTTGCTTGAGGCCATGCAGGAGCGGAAGATCAGCGTCGGCGGCGTAGACTACAAGCTGGACGATCCGTTCTTCGTTCTGGCCACGCAAAACCCGATCGAACAGGAAGGCACGTACCCGCTACCCGAGGCTCAGCTCGATCGTTTCATGTTCCTGGTAAGAGTCGGCTACCCGACTGATGAGGAAGAAAGCGAAATCGTCCGCCGGATGACCTCGCCCGCGACATTCAAAGCCGAACCCGTGCTGCATCGTGAGGGGATCTTGGCTTTCCAGCAGTTGGTGCGGCGGGTGCCGGCGGCGGATGCCATGATCGAGTACGCCAAGCGGCTGGTGCGCAAGACGCGCGTAACCGAAGCAGACGCTCCCGATTTTGTCAGCAAGTGGGTCACCTGGGGCGCGGGCCCACGCGCGTCGATGAACCTGATTTTGGCAGCCAAGGCTCGGGCAATCCTGCACGGCGAGGCCCATGTAAGCTGGGACGACATTCGGGCGGTGGCCAAGCCGGTGCTGCGACACCGGATCATTCTGAACTTTGCCGCGCAGGCCGAGCGGATCTCGACGGACGACATCATCGAGCAGTTGTTGGCACATGTGGGGGAGAAGGAATAGGGTTTCCGGCTTCGCTCTGCGAGCTGCGCCGGGGCAAAAGCAGGGTTCGGGGTTCAGGGTTCGGGGTTCAGGATAGAGTCTGGAATTCCATAGAGCGCAAAGGGCGAGTCCAGGAATGATGAATGTCGAAATCCGAATGTCAAGGACGAGTGCTCAGTTTTCAGTCGTCAGTTATCAGTTCGTTTCCTTGCAGACGATACTGATCACTGACCACTCCTCCCTTATTCGGGTTTTCTGACAGGGCCGGGTATATCAAAGCCATCGATTTGACGTGGCGGACGCCGCAGAATGGCCGGACGACGCGAAGAAAGACTGACCGATCGCAAATACGTCGTTTTCGACGTGCTCGATCATATCGCGTCGCTGGAGATGCGGGCCAGGGATCTGGTCGAGGGCACGATGGCCGGCTTGCAGCGGAGTCCCTACCTCGGTGCAAGCAGTGAGTTTGCGCAACATCGGGCGTACGTACCCGGCGACGACACGCGGCACGTTGACTGGAAGGTCTATGGGCGGACTGAGCGGTATTACGTCCGGCAGTTCCAGGAAGAGACCAACTTCGTGGCGACGTTTATCCTGGACTGCAGCGAGTCGATGCGGTACGGCTCGGGCAAGGCGAGCAAGCTGGACCATGCCTGCCTGCTGACCGCCTCGCTCTCCTATTTGGCGTTGCGACAGTCCGACGCGGTATCGGTGGCCCTGTTCGATGAGGATCTCATCGCCTTTCTTCCTCCGCGAACTTCGCTCGGCTCGCTCGGGGTCGTGGCATCAAGCCTGGAAACCGTCAGGCCGGAACGGGGCACCAGGCTTGAGACGGTGGTGCCGGTGCTGGTGGAAATGATCGGCCGGCGCGGGATCGTCGTGATCATCTCGGATCTGCTCGATGTCAGCTCTCCCGGCGGCGAGGACGACACGGCCGGCATCCTGCGGGTCATTCAGCGGCTTCGCCATCAGCGGCACGAGGTGGTCGTCATGCACGTGCTCGACCCGCAGGAGCTAAGCTTCGACTTCGGCGGCAGGATCCGCTTTGAGGGGATGGAATCGTTGCCCGCGGCCGTCGCCGAGCCGAATAAGATCCGGGCGGATTACGTGGACATTATCCAGAAGTTTGTTGCTGAGACGAAGATGGCCTGCGCCGGCACGCGATCCGATTACGTGCTGGTGAACACGGCCGAGCCGGTCGATCGCCTGCTGGTCCGGTACCTGACCGCCCGTGGCAAGATCCGGGAGGGCCGGCGATGAAGCTGCTCAACAGCGAGCTGCTGTGGCTGCTGCCGCTGGTGGCCGTTCCGGTCCTGATCCATATTCTCATCCGGCAGCGATTGCCGCGCGTCCGCTGGGCGGCGATGACCTTTCTGCTGCGGGCCTTGCGCAAGAACCGCCGGCGGCTGCTGCTTGAGACGATCCTGCTGCTCATCGTGCGCACCGCCATCGTCGCAGCGATCATTTTCGTGGTCCTGCGGCCGGTGGCCCGAGCGGGCTGGCAATGGTTGAGCGGTCAGCGGCAACGAACGGTCAGCATCATCGTGCTGGATGATTCGGCCAGCATGGCGGCGTCGGACGGCATTCGAACACGGATGGATCGAGCCGTTGTCCGAATCGAGGAATACCTGGATCAACTACCCGCAGGGAGCGACGTCGCGGTCATCCTTGCGGCCGATCCGCCGGTTGATGTCATTCGTCAACCCACGCGCGACATGAACTATGTGCGCGAGATTCTGTCGAGACTCGCCCCGCGAGACAGCACAGCGGTGATTGAACAGGCGATGAGCAGCGCGGCCGACCGGCTCCGCGAGGAGAAGACGCCCAACCGTGAAATCGTGCTCGTAACCGACGGCCAGGCAGCCGGCTGGCAAGAGGATGATGCCAAAAAACGGGAGGCCTTCGCGAAGGCCGGTGAGGTAGGCGAGGTCTTTGTCCTCACCGTCCCCCCGACCCCCGCAGGGGATGCGGCGGTGACCGATTTGACCATCTCGGGCGGCCCCGACGCCCTCATTCCCTCGCTGGCCGCCACCCTGTGGCCCACATCGATCAACGTGCGGCTGACCGCATTCAATACGAAAGAGACGCTGGAGACGGCCATTGACCTCTTCGTTGACGGCCGAAAGGTCACCCGCAGACAAGTCAGCGTGCCGCCGGACCAGGATCTGATCGTCGGCTTCGAGCATCGTTTCAACTCGCCCGGCGAGCACACCGTGGCAGCCCGTTGTGACAGCGACCTGTATGAGCGGAACAACCAGCGATCGATGCTGCTCAAAGTGCGCGAGCGAATCAACGTGCTGCTGGTGGACGGACGACCGGGGCCCGATCCGGCGACGTCGGCCGGCGGCTTCATCCGCATCGCTCTCTGGCCAACAGATCCCCAGGAACGTGAAAGCGTACCGTTCTTCGATGTCCGAACGCTATCGACCGGCAGCCTGGAATCGGTACAAATCGGCAACTTTCCGCTGATCATCCTGGCGGACGTGCCCGCCCTCCCGAGCACGGCAATCGGGCAGATCAAGTCGGCGGTGCGAGAGGGCTCGGGGCTGCTGATCATCGCGGGATCACAGGTCAACGCCTCGAACCTTGCGGCCATGTTCTTCGAGGGAGGCAGCGGCCTTCTGCCGGTACAACTCGGTCCGCCAATCGACTTACAGCCCACCGATCCACCGGTCGGATTGGCGTTGAATGAGCCGCTCGTTCCGGCCCTGTCGGCGTTTGATGACCCGATCCTGATGCAGGCGTTGTCGACGGTGTCGTTTAGAACGGTGCGTCCGGTGGCTTTCGCGCAGGGCAAGAACGTGCAGACCTGGGCCCGCTTCACGCGAGGCGGAGCGGCACTGGTGGCCAACACCTTCGGGCGCGGCCGCGTGGTGTACTTCGGCGGATCGGCCGACCGGCAAGGCGGCGAGTTCCCACTTTCGCCGGCGTTTGTGCCGTTCTTTCAGCAACTAGCCTTCCACCTGACGTTCGGACAGGATGAGCCGCAGCAACCGGCGGGCCGAGCCCTTGAATGGCACCCCGCGAGGACCGACGGCATCACTCTCACCTACCCCGACGGCACAAGCGTGCCTGCGGAGGCCATGGTCGGCGAGGATCCGACCACGGAGCAGCCTCGCGTTCTTGTGCCGTCGGCACAGCGCGGGGGAATCTACACTTTGACATACAACGATGCGACGGGGACTCCGAGACAGGCAAAGAAAGCGGTGAACCTGCCTGCCGATGAGTTCGATCCGGCCATGCTTGCCCTCGCACAATTGCGGGAGAAACCGTCGTTAGCGAAGACGCGGATCATCGGCCCCGACGATTCGATCCGGACGGCCTTGCTCACGGCCAAGCGTGAGGCCGAACTGTCGACGACCGGCATCGTGATATTACTGATCCTGCTGGCCGCTGAATTGCTGCTGGTCAAGTTGTTCGCTCCCAGGCAAGTGGACGCGCAGGCAATGCTGAAGAAAGCGATGGGCTTGTAGGAACACGTAACGAAAGCGTAACAGGAGATGAGCGGTCCGCATTGGTTGAACTGGCTGTTGTGGCCTCAGCAACTTGACGGGCAGTCAAGCGAAGTCTCTCTGCGCGCTTATCCGCTTCTTGGGACGGCGGGAACGATCGCGGCCGGAATCGGGTTGGTCATACTGGCGATCTGGATCTCGCGGACCAAGGGACCAGACCTGTCGCTCCGCAAGCGGACGGCACTGGCGTCGCTTCGAATTGCGGCCGTCGCCTGCCTCGTGCCCATGCTACTCGATCTCTCATTGCAGGTTCAGGTCAGCCACCGACTCAAGCCCACGCTGGCCGTGGCCGTCGACGGATCGCAGAGCATGTCCCTCCAGGACCGTTACGCCACGGGTGGCGCGGGTGAATCGGCGCCCGCAAGCACGCCTGCCGTCGTGTCGGCGTCCGCGCCTGCCGGCGTGTCGCGTATCGACCTTGTCAAGTCGCTGCTGCTTGCCGACCGAGACAGGGAGGGCTCACGACTGGACCGGTTATCTCGCTCGGCCGAACTACTCCTCTTTACCTTCGACCGGACGGCACGCCCCGTGGGCATCAACGGTGAATCGGCCGGCTTGGGCGAGTTGGATGCTTCGGCACCGTATACCGCCCTCACACCGAGCATCGACGGAATAGTTGAGCGACTGCGAGGCCGGCCCACGGCCGGGGTGCTGCTATTCAGCGACGGAGCCAACAATACCGGCGGCTCACCGCTGGCCGCCTGCTCGCGCTGGAAACAGGCCGGCGTGCCCATACACACCGTGACCGTAGGCGACGCCAACCCGCGGGACATCGAGGTGCGGCAGGTCCTGGCGAACGATCTGCTGTTCAGCGACGATCCGGCCACGGTCGTCGTTCGACTCAGACAGCGGGGCTACCAGACGCGGCGTGTGCCGGTCGTTCTGAGAAGCGGATCGCAGGAACTGGGCCGTGCGGATGCCGTATTCGACGAGAACGCCGGCGAAATCAACGTGGCCATCACGTTCACGCCCCGTCAGGCCGGGGAACACACGTTCCGCGTGGAAGTGGCACCGCAACCCGACGAAACCGCCCACCAGAACAACCACCGCAGCTTCGTCGCCCGAGTCACGGCCGACAAGATTCGCGTGCTCTACCTGGAAGGCCGGCCTCGATGGCAATATCGTTTTCTGCGCGACGCGATGAATCGCGACCGCAGGCTCAGGTTACAGATTCTGTTGACGGGAGCCGAGCCGGTGGCGAATCCTCCGCCGCCGCTGATCGCCTCCCTGCCGAACAACCGCGATGCCTTCAAGAACTATGACGTGTTCATCATCGGCGACGTTGATCCGGGCATTTTGACGGCCGAACAGACGGAGTGGATCGGGGCGATGGTCCGCGATGAAGGCGCCGGGATGATGCTGCTGGCCGGTCCGAGCTTCAACCCGCAGGCCTATGCTGAGACGTCATTCGCCGACCTGTTCCCCGTCGAAGCGGCCGAGGAGGCAGGACGTTCGCCTCACAGACCCAGGAGCGGCAAAGATGACCTGTTCGTTCCCGAATTGACGCCTCTGGGACAGACGCATTCGGCGATCCAGCTTGGCGACGATATGGAAAGCAACCTCGAGCAATGGAAGGCCCTGCCGGCCGTCTACTGGTTCGCCCCCGTCCGGAAGGCACGGCCGGGGGCACTGGTGCTGGCGGTCCACCCGACGGAGACGGCCCAAGCCGGACAGAATGAGCGCATGCCGATCATGGCGGTTCAGAACTCCGGCAAAGGCAAGAGCTTCTTCTGCGGCATTGACGAGACGTGGCGCTGGCGGTTCAAGCAGGGAGACCGCGTTTTCTATCGACTCTGGGGCCAGGTCGTTCAATACCTTGGCGCCCCCCACCTCGGCGGAGAGAGCCGCCAGGTGCATCTGTGGACCGATCGAAGCGTGTACAATCGCAACGACACGGCGCTGGTCACGGTGCGGGCCGAGGAACTGGCCGGGACGGAACTGCCGGTGCTGGTAACCGAGAGCGAAGACGGCCGTCAGCAGAAGGTGCCACTGACTCCCTCGCCCGGCGCCGAACACATGTACGAAGCCCGTGTGCCGCTGACCGTTGCGGGGCTGCACAAGCTGTGGCTGGATGGTTACGCCCTTGAGGCTTCGTCGATTGTGGAGGTCCAGGCGCCGCAACTCGAGCCGGCGGAACCGGCGGCCAACCCGGCACTGATGAGGGAAATCGCCGAGAACACTGGTGGGCAAAGCGGCTTGGCCTCGGACATCGACAGAGTGATCTCGGGAATCGATCTTTCTCCGCGTTCGGTCGGCGAACAACGAGACTATCGGCTGTGGGACAAGCCGATCCTTGTTTTGATGCTTGTGAGCCTTCTGGCAGCGGATTGGGTTCTGCGAAGGCTTTGGCAGTTGCCGTGATGATCCAATGAGCACAGCAGCGGTACAAACCGTGAGAGACGGACCTCAGCTTGCGACCCCGAAGGCCTGCCTTTTTCGGATTGTACAAGTGCGGCGCCGCTGGGCGCGGCTCAGGCGGACTCTGGCGGTCAGCACGCTGGCTGTTTGGTTGAGCGGTACCATGATTGCCGCAGTGCTCCTCGATGCGTGGATTCGCGGTCCGCGCTGGTGGCGGGCGCTGCTGCTCGTGCTGCTTGGCACATCCGTTGTGTGGGTTTTGCGTCGCAGCATCATGCCCTTGTGGAAGAGCCTGTCGTTCGATTCGGCCGCCCTCATGATCGAGAGGGCCTACCCGGATCTTCGCGGAAGACTTGTGACCGCGGTTCAACTGGCGGATGCATCCCGCCGGGCAGGGAGCGGCGCGTCAGACGACCTCTATGGCCGGGTCCGCACCGCCGCCGAGACCACGGCACCACTGTTGGCCACAAAGGCCGTGATACCCGGAGAATCGATCGTCAAGAGGTGTGCGGCGGCATGGCTTGGAGTCGCCATCGTCCTCGCCCTCGCGGGATTCAACCGCGAGTCGGCTTCCATCGGCATCAGGCGGGTGCTGCTGCCGTGGGCTCAGGTCGACTGGCCGAAACGAACCCACATACGCGTATCGAGCATCAGTGAGCGCGTGGTCCGGGGCGGAACGCTGATTGTCGCCGGCCGGGTGACCGGCGCAGTCCCGTCGAGCGGAACGCTGCGCGTGCGGGCCGGACGCAGCCCGGCAGATCGAGCATATTTCGAGATTGAAGAAAACGGTGATTTCCGCGTCCAGTATCGGCCGGTGATGCAGGACATCGAGATCTGGCTGGAGATCGGCGACAACGCCACGTCCCCCAGCCGGGTGGCCATGATTCCGCCGCCGGAGATTGTCGCGATCCGAACGGAATGCACCTACCCCGAGTACACGCATCTGCCCCCGCAACAGATCGAGGACGGCAACGTCCAGGTCATCTTGGGGACGCAACTCAGGCTCATCGTCATCGCCAGCAAGTCCATCACCGACGGCCGACTGGCCTGGGAGGACGGCACCTCGGCACAGATGACGCTGACGCCCGCGCCGGGCGCGGAGACGACCTTGGTCGTGCGGAGCAGCCAGTCGTACCGCGTCCACCTGACCGACGCGGACGGCTTCCACAACCCCGATCCGGTCGTCTACCGCATTGAGATGACGGACAATCAGTATCCGCAGTTTGACCGGGTTACGCCGTCCATCGACCGCCGGGCAACTCCGACGGCCGTGCTACCCATCTCCGCGGAGATCAGTGACGATTACGGAGCGGCCATGGTCACACTGCTGTATCGCAAAGGAACGGCGACTGATACCGGCCGTATCGAGCTCCCGCTGAACAGATCCGGCAAGCGTGCCGCCGTGCAATACGACTGGCGACTGGAGCCGCTGGACCTCAAACCCGGGGACTCGCTCACCTGGTGGCTCGAGGCCCGCGATGAAGGCGAACACGCCGCCCGACAGGAATGGCCCGTCTCCCGGTCGCGGAGACTCAGGATCATGAGCGAAGTTGAACTGGCCAGAGCGCTGAATGACGAGCTCGAACAGCTCATGGACAAGCTCTCGCAACTGGAATCGCTCCAGGCCGAATGTGCAGAAGCGGTCAACCGAATCGCAAGCGGCGAGCAGTCGGGACAATCGACGGCCGGGCAGGAACGGACGCGAGCCGAGAAATGGCGACAGGATCGTCTGGCCCGAACCGCCGGTCAGCTTGCCGAGTCGATAGGCCGGGTGGCCGATGACTACGCCGCGTCGCGCATTGGCCAGCAGGAGCGATGGCTGCGACTGCGATCGACGGCCGAGCGGCTTGCGCGACTGGGCGGCACGGACATGCCGGCGATCGTGCTGGCCCTCGAGGATGCCTTGAACTCGTTTCGCGGCGAGCAGCCACCGGCGACACGACCTGCGGAGGCGCGCTGATGAGCAACGGACGCCTGATGATCCTGTTTCTGACGTTGACGACGCTTCTGCCGCCGCGAACGGTCGTGGCGCAGGCTGAGAAGTCGGTCCAGTCGCCTGAACAGCCCGACATGTTCGTGGAGATGACACCCGGATCGGAAGAGGCGATCCGCAGCGCGTTGAAGTTTCTGGCAGGGTGCCAGTTGCCCAGCGGGGCGTGGATGTACGGCAAGGTCGGTCCGAACGTGGGGGTGACCTCGCTGGCCATTCTGGCTTTTCTGGCAACCGGCAACGTTCCCGAGCAAGGCGAATACGCGCCGGTGCTGGACCGCGGGATCGGTTGGGTGTTGGCCAATGCTCAGCCCAGCGGTTTCATCCATTACGCCGACGGGTCCTCACACGGCCCCATGTATGAGCACGCGGCGGCCACGCTGATGCTCAGCGAGATTTACGGCATGAGCGAGCGACCGGAGATTGCGGCGGCGATCCAGGCGGCCGTGCGGGTCATCGTGAACGCTCAGAACAGCGAGGGTGGCTGGCGATATCAACCTCACAGCCGCGACGCGGATATTTCGGTCACCGTCATGCAGATCCTGGCCCTGCGCGGCGCACAGCATGCGGGCATGATCGTGCCGGCCGAGACCATCGAGCGTGCAATCAAATACGTCAAGCTTTGCGCCGACCGCGGCGGCGGCTTCTACTATCAGACGCGGTCCGGCAAGCCGGGTTATGCCCGCACGGGGGCGGGGGTCACATCGCTGGAGGTCTGCGGCGAGTTCGACTGCGACGAAACGCGGCGAGGCCTGGACTATCTCATCGCCAACCTCGGCGCGGACAAGGAAAGGGAGGGCAACTACCACTACGGGATCTACTATGCCGCCCAGGCCGTGTACCAGGCGAAGGATCCCCGCCGCTGGCAACAATGGTTTCCGCCGATCCGCGAGCAGGTGCTGGCACAACAGAGAGAGGGGGCATACTGGGACTCCGAACACGGACCGGCTTACGGGACGACCATGATGGTGCTGACGTTGTCCATCCCCTGCCGTTACCTGCCGATTTACCAGAGGTAGTTGCGGCGATCATCCTCGGCGCACCTACTTTCCGGCCTTGGCAAACCGCGCCGATGCCCAACCGATAGGACCACGCTTTCTCAGAGGTTACGCCGGCTTTTGTTCTCGCACCGGGATCAGGAATCGGATACACTGTTGCGAGACAAAAGCGGCCGGCAGAACGACGGCCCCAAGCGACTGAAGACAGAATGTGTAACATTGCCCCCGTCATCTTGATGATTGTGCTTCCGATGATCGGCCTGTTTTTCTGGGTGCGGGGGCTGATGCGCGCGAGTATCGGCGACGCCGTGGCCGGGCTGGCGATTTTGCTGCTCATTTCGACGGGCATTCTGATCGTGCTTCGCGATTCGGGGGGCTTTGATATCGTCGGATGCATCCTGATCGTTTTCGGAGTCGGAACGGTCGCAACCAGGCCGTTCGCCACAGAGAAGCCGCCCTTCAAGCGCCGGGACCTGATACCGGCGGGCATTCTTTTCGTGATCTTCGGCATACTCGGGCTGATCGCGGTGTGAACGTGGCGGCCGGTGTCGTTTTCGTCCGGTTCGTTCCATGCGCCGGCAAACAAGCCGCCGATGGCGACCCGGGGGTTGGCAACGGGACGCTGCAAGTTGGCAGTGACACACCGCAAGTTGGCAGGGATCCCCAACCCCAAGAGCACTTGTGGTTGCATGCCGGCGGGTAGCAGGCTATTCTCTGGAAGCACGTGCCACCACTGTTGCTTATGAGGAGGCTTGATCATGCAGTGTCCCAAATGCAGCTCGTCCATGGAGAAGGTTACGTACGGCGGTGTCGAAGTCGACCGCTGCACCGACTGCGGCGGACTCTGGTTCGACGTCGGCGAGAGGGAGAAGCTGAAGGCACAAAGAGGTTCGGAGCGAATCGACACCGGAGACCCGGACCGAGCTGAAAAACTCAACAAGGTGGGCAAGATCAACTGCCCGGTGTGCCATACCCAGATGATCAGAATGGTCGACCTTAAGCAGCCACATATCTGGTATGAAAGCTGCACGGTGTGCCACGGGGCATTCTTCGACGCCGGGGAGTTCAAGGACTACAAGGAAAGGACCATTATGGACTTCTTCCACTCGCTGATGGCTCCGGAACGGGAGTAGCGCTTGGCACCGGGCCCGTGCCGCTGTGGGCAGCTCTTTCAGAACCCCGAGCCTGGTCGACGTGGCGACCGCGAGCGAGGGACCTTCCTTTCAAAAGGGACCAGATCACGAAGCGGCCACATTGCACTCCTGGCCGCAGAATATGGCAGGTCTCCGTCACCGAGGCGACCTCGACGCCGCCGTACCAACCGGCTCCGTCCGTTCTTGCACACACGTTTCAGGCGAATCCGCTATTGGTTGCCGTCTGATGCCTGCTCCCGCGCGATCGATTGGTAGTACAACTTGATGGCACGATCATAGCGACGGGGGAAGGTCTCGCGAAAGGCCTGGCGGACGCTCTCCTGTTGTTGCGAAGGCAAGCCGAACAGCCACCCGCCGGCCTGCCGGCCGCCGCCGCTGGGATCGAGGGCCATTCCGGCGGCTCCCGGACCGCTTGGCGTGATCGCCGAAGGAGCAAGCTGGCCAAGCAGTTTCTGAAGCGCTTTGATCATCAGGTCCATGGCCGTGGTCATGGCCTGCAAAGACTCACTTTCCCGCTTGACCGCCTCGGCACGGTCGGGCTTGCTAAGAGCATCCGCTGCCTTACCGATTCGATCAACGGCATCCTTAAGCAGATCTCCCACCGGGTTGACGCTCGCGGCGACTCCCTGAGGCAACATATCCCTGGGCAATTGCGACGCGCTGACGTCAAACGGGACCACGTCGTTGTTGATCGCGCCGGCCAAGGCTTCCTGATCGGGCTTCAGTGAAGGTAATTCGGGCTCGCTTGCGGCCAACCTGGTACGATCCAGTATGGCCGTCTGAGCATCGGCCACGCGGGCCAGCGCCGCCGTCGCCCGAAGGAGCATGGTCACCATTTTCTGGATCTGCTCGACCTGGGCCTTGGACATGCCATGCGGGATGCCGCCGCCTGCACCCTCGATGGCCGCGGCTTCCTGCGTATGTTGCTTGAGACGGGAGAGAATGTCCTGCCACAGCTTGCGGAGATACTCGGTTGCAGCCGCAAGCTCATCAGCGGCCCGCCTGGCGGGTTCCACCGCATCCGAAAGCGGCCCCTGCTCCATCGCGGGTCTGGCCTTGTCGATCGAGGCGGTCGCCTTGCGGATAAGCTGATCGATCTGCGGATCGAGCAAGGCCAGCTTTGCGCCGACTTCAAGGGCCTGACGCCGAATGTCGGTTTCCGTCTTCGCCAGATCGGCCGACGCCTGTTTTGAGGCCGCCTGGGTCTTGGTTGCCGCAGCCACGGCGCGTTGTCGTTCGGTCAGTTCCTCCAAGAGCCGCAGGCCGCGAAGAATGTGTCCCAGCGGGTCGGCGGACGCACCGATCCAGTTGAACTCGGCCAGTTTCTCAGCAGCCCCCTTGTAGCGGAGCGAAGGGGCCATGAAACC
The DNA here is from genome assembly GCA_035384605.1 of Phycisphaerae bacterium. NCBI lineage: Bacteria > Pseudomonadati > Planctomycetota > Phycisphaerae > Phycisphaerae bacterium. Next base: position 29,809 of record DAOOIV010000020.1, on the reverse strand, counting down.
CCCGTCGCCGTTCGTGTTGTCCATGTCTTGCGTGCTACCGGCCTTTTGCGAGGCCATTGCGACCATCTCGCGCAGCACCTCGATGACCTTGTTGGTGGAGCGCAAGGCGTTGCTGAGCTGGTTCGCACGGACCTGCCTGCCGGCGTCTTCCATGGTCTGGAGCAACTGAGAATCTGCAGCCTTGGCCAACAGACCGGTGTAGACGGAGTCGGGCTTGATGGTCGCTTTATTCTCCATCCCCTTTTCGAGGCGGCGGTAACGATCGGTCAGGATGTCCTGGCCGTCAAACAGGCGGTCTCGCTCGGCTCGATCCTCCGCGCTCAGTTCCTCCGCTGTTCGGCCCAGGGTCCGCCTGCCCAACTCGCGAATAGCCTCGGCCTGCTTCTGTTCATCGCTCAACAGGGTCTCCAGCGCCAACTGAACCGCCCCGTCCGAGAGCATCACCTTCTCTTCCTGGAGGATACTGCCCAACTCGGCGAGGACGCGCTTCTGCCCCTCAATCGCGGGGACAAAGACGGGAGCAGGCGTCGTCGGCTGCGTGGCCTGAGCCGGGCACGGACGCTCAACGACCACGACCAGGGAACCCGCCAAGAGCAATCTCCCGATAAGGGCATTCTTTTTCGACATCCCGGCTGTCTCCTACCGCTCTGACGCCACCGTTCGGCCGCTGCCCACGCGAACGTCATCCACCGATACCCTCAGCCCCGGCTTGTCCGAGTCAATCTCAACATAGATCGTCACTGTGGTCAAATCCTTCCATTCGGGGAAACTTCCATCGATCGGAAAACTCACCTCGAACCACTGCTCGGCCGGTACGGCGGCCATGAATGGGCGGACTTCACGAAGGTTCTGCAGAATGTCGCCGCTCTCGACACCTATGGACAGTGAAAGCTGAGCATCCTTTTCCCGCGGCTCGGCCAGGACAAAAGCCTTGAACCACCGGTCCTGGGCCTTCACATAGGGGCTGAACCACACGCGAACCCTTTTCTCCGGCGTTGAAGCAGTGAGGCACCGTTCGCCTCCGTGCGGGAACTCCTGCCTGAGCTCCGGCTCGTCGACGTCGTCTTTCCCCGCACCGGTCGCGTCCCATTCCCACTCGTCGAGCAGCTTGAGCACCGGGCCCTCGAAATCAAACACCATCTCACGGCGAGGCCTATACTCTTCCGCCATTCTCTTGTGGGCCCGCAACGAACGTCCGCTCGGACTGATGTTCTTGTCAAGATGACTGGCAAACACCAGGGGCTGGGCCATGCTGATCCACGGTGTTTCGCGAAGCAGGCGCAGTTGGCGGACCGTGTTGAACGCCAGGCTGGTGCCCGAGCCGTGAAGGCTGTACTCGTTGACCCACAGAGGCTTGTCCGCATTGCCGTGTTCGACCATCAGCCGCCGAACGGTGCCGAGCCACTCGCGTCCGAAGGGGTTGCCGTACGGGTGAATGCTCATGGCGTCGCAATGATCTTTGACGCCTTCCTCGTACAATCGCTCGATGAACCACGTTTTTCGATCGGTCACCTTGAGGCCTTCGTTCTCTCTCACGATACGATATCGTCGGCCGTTACGATCATCATTCAGGATCCACCGGCGATCGGGCACCTCGATGCTGATCGTCGCCGAAGTCGAGACCGGCGCATCCGGATGCTCGCCGAACGCCCTGCGGACTGCGTCGGACACACGGCCTTCCACCAACAAAGCGGCCATTGACGCGTCGAGGACAAAGGGTTCGATTGCCTTCTTGTACTCGTAGCTGCCGATGCCGACGCGAGCTTGAGGATCAAGCGACTTGATGATCCGATAGCTGCGTTTGACCAGTTCGGCATACCAGAGCGGGTCGCCGCCGTGCTGAAAACCGATCGGATGCCCCGGCTCGGGCTCCATGAAACGAAAGCCGGCCAGTCCGTCGGGTTCGTTCCAGATCTCATAGTGCTTCACAAGCTCGCCGTAGCGCTTGACGACCTCGGTCAGGTAGCGTTCGTAGTCCGGCCAGAACTCCGGCTTATGCGGAAGACACCCGGCGAGGTTTTCCTGCCCGCGTTCAATCAGAATCGCCTCGACGCCGGGGTGCTGCCACGCCCATCGCGGCGTGGTGGCCACGCAGAGCACGACATGAATACCGGCCTTGGCAACCGCGGGGATTACCGCGTCGGGCATCGTCCAATCATACGTCCCCCGTTCTCGTTCAACGTCGTGCCAGCAGATACCCACGCGCGAGGCCTGCACGCCCCATCCGGCCATTTCCTTGGCCCCGGCCGCCGCGCGTTCGGCGATGTTGGTCCGATGGGGATTGTTGTGCTCCCACCATCCGGACCCGCCGTAGATCATCCCCCAAGGGTCACCCATCCGTGAAACAGGCCGCGTCGCGGCGATACTCTCTGAGGGAGGCACCGGGCCGGCCCGAGCAACCTCAAGAAACACGAAAGTCGTCATCAGGGCCGGCATGCATGACCAGCAGCATCGGCGACGTAACACCCATGGCAGAAAACCTTCTCGGCGGCATAACCCCGTGATATGCCGTGATTTGCCAAGCCGCATCTCAGGGTCTCCGTACAAGCCACGCAGTCTCATCACCTACGCCCCATAACATACGCACACCTCGGCGCGAGTTCGATTGCGGATGCGGCCACCAGAGGATTCCACAGACCCGCAGCGACCCCGAGCAGCAAGCAACCCGGTCCTGGCGACCGCCAAAGCGACTTAACGCATTGCTTTGGAAAAGCTTATACCTGCTATTCCGCCGCGCAGGAAACTTGCCGGATGTTCTACTATCCGCGTTTTGTGAGACAGATAGCCGTCACCCAAGGGGAATTGATCCAGGGGGCAGATCAGAACGGGTTTGTCAGAACCAGGGTTACCCCAAGCATGCTAGGGCAAGTGCGCGAGCCCACGTGTCGATAACTAAATATCATGTTTGCAAGAGGTTGCGAAGAATCCTGAATCGAGAGATCTTCGGACCTCACGGCAAACGCGGCGAGCAAGAAAACGCATCAAAAGACTCCGGGGGGCGTTATCGCCGGGGAATCTTGCACTGCCGCGGCAAGTTCAGCCCGTCCACCGAGGAAGAAGGGACGGGCGGCGTGCGCTGGCACGAGCGCTCAAGAAGAGTATGACCAAAGCGAAAGGAGAATCGTCGGGCGTATCGAGCTTGTTGACAGCCTGATGACCGTGGAATCGAACAACCTCACGTCCTGGAATCCCGACGAACGGCAAGCGCCGCTTGCGCCCGGACGCTGTGCATCATTGGCGATTGTCGTAACGCTGCTGTGCGCGCCTGCGGTCTTTGCCCAGGCAACTGCTCTGCAAATCACCAACATCCCGGATCAAGTGTCTGGCGTTCCATTCCAAGTCATTGTTACGGCCGTTGACGGAGGTGGTATTCCCACACCTGTGACGGTCAACACCACCGTATCGCTCACGCGAGAAGCCGGCACGGGCGCACTCGGCGGCGGCGGTACTCGGACCATCACCGCGGGGACGACTTCGACCACCTACCCTGCGGCAACATGGACCACGGCCGGAACCGGCAAGCAGGTTCGCGCAACAGCGACGGCCGGCGATCTGCTCGCACCCGCCGTGTCGAATTTGTTTACCGTCACACCCGGAACGCCTTACAAGCTGGTCTTCAGCGTTCAACCCGCGAGCTCGACAGCCGGGGTCACGCTCACACCGACGGTCGCCGTTCAGGACGTGAACAACAACGTCGTGACGACGGACCCATCACGCAACATCACCCTCACCATCTCGGTCAATCCCTCGGGAACGACACTCAACGGTACCGTCACGGTGGCGACCAGCAGCGGCCTTGCCGCCTGGACGGCCGTTGAGGCGATGAATATCACCAAAACCGGAACGGGCTACAGGCTTCTCGCCTCTCATGACGGGCCCGCCCTGGCAGGGCCATCACAAACCGTGCAAAGCAACACGTTCAACATCACGCCGGCCGCCCATCACCACCTGGCCTTCAGCACGGAACCGGTCAACGCCATGGCCGGCGAAGATCTGCTGCCGGCGGTGAGAATCCGGGATATCTATGACAACGACTGCACTGCGGCGCCCAATCGATCCATTCAGCTCTCGATCATTACGAACCCAGGCGGGGCGAGCCTCAACGGCACGGTTACCAAGACGACCTCATCGGGCGTCGCCACGTGGACGGCGGTCGAAAGCCTGGACATCACCGTACCGGCGGTGGGTTACCAGCTTCGGGCTACCAATCTCACCGCCCCCCTTCTGCCGGGGGGCGACACCGTCGACAGTGCCGCTTTCGACATCACTCATAACGTGGCGGACCACATGGAGTTCACCACTCAACCGGTCACCACCGCTGCCGGTGCGGCTATCGTACCGGTCATCACCATTCAGGACGTTTACAACAACACCTGCACGACCGACGACCGCAACATCACTCTGGACTTCGCAGCGAACCCCGGCGGTGCCACGCTGAACGGAACGGTGACGCTGCCATCGGTCAACGGCGTCGCCACGTGGACCGCCGCCGAACTCATGAACATCACGGTGGCCGCCAACGGCTATCAGTTGCGGGCTTCTCACGACGGGGCGGCCTTCGCCACGTCCGACACCGTCGTGAGCAACGCCTTCAATATCACAGGCGGAGCTGCGCATCATCTCGGGTTCACGATCCAACCGGTCAGCCCGACGGCCGCAGGGGCCAATCTGCTTCCCGCGGTGACCATTCAGGACGAATACGACAACACCGTCACCGGTGACGACCGAACGATTACGCTGACATTTGCGGCCAATCCGGGTGGAGCCGTCCTCAACGGGAACGTTTCCAAAGTCACGGTGGGCGGTGTCGCGAGCTGGGGAGCCGGAGACGGTCTGAACATCACCGTTGCGGCGAACGGCTATCAGCTACGGGCCTCACACGACGGGGCGGCTTTTGCGGGCTCTGACACGGCGGACTCCGACGCTTTCAGCATCACGGCCACAGCGGCCCATCATCTGGCTTTCAGCGCCGAGCCGGTCAACAGTCTTGCGGGCGAGTCCCTGCTGCCGGCGGTGACCATACAAGACACGTACAACAACACGGTCACCGGCGATGAGCGAACCATCACGTTGGTGCTCATGAACGGCGGCGGTGCGACGCTGAACGGCACCACCTCGCTCCTGACCACCGGCGGTGTGGCCCAATGGACCGCCGGCCAAGCCATGAACGTCACAAAGCCGGGCGTCAACTACTACCTGCGCGCGTCGCACAGCGGCGCGGCTTTTGCCGGTTCCGACACGGCTGACAGCGCCGATTTCGATATTTCGCACAACGTGCCACACCACCTGGCTTTCACGGTGCAGCCCGCCCATACCATTGCGGGACAAAACCTCGTGCCGGCGGTGACCATACAAGACGCCTATGACAACACCTGCGATACGGACAATCGCACGATCACCTTGACGATCTCGACCAACCCCGGCGGCGCGGTTCTCAACGGAACCGCCGCGCTGCTCAGCGTCGACGGGGTAGCCACGTGGACGGCCGTGCAAGCCTTGAACATCACCACTGCCGCAACCGGCTACACCCTTCGGGCCAGCGGCAGCGGCGTCTTCAGCGGCTCCGACAACGTGGACAGCAACGCATTCAACATCACCGCCTACCCCGTGCTGAGTTCGTTCACCGTCGTGCCCGGCGCCAACCCGGTCACCGTGAATAACCCCATTACGCTGACCATCACGGCCCGCGACGTTTACAGCAACCCCATTCCCAACTACGTGACGCTTCAAACCGTGAACCTGACCTCGACCACGGGCGGCGACGGCACCAACATCGACTGGGACAACGGCCCGGCCACGCTGACCGATCACCTGGACGGCACGGCCGACCTGGGGGTTGGGACGACTTTCGACGCCGATGGCAAGATCTTGCTCGACATCACGAATCGGCGAGCCGAGTCCATTACCGTCACCGCTAACGATGCGGTCACCCCGGCCGTCGGCACCAGTGCGGCCATGCAGTGGAATCCATGGTTTCCGCTGTTGCTCCACATCACGCCGCCTGGCATCCCCGTTGCCGGCGTACCGTTCGACGTTGACATCTACGTCACGGACCAATTCGAGAATCTGACGAACGTCACCCAAGACTGCAATATCAGGCTGAGGCTCTCGGCGGGAACGGGGGTTCTGGGCGGGAACATCGACGGCACGATCACCACCGGCAACAGCGGCACGACCATCAGCGGCGTGACCTACGACGTGGCCGAGAGCAACGTCGTGCTGGTGATCGACCGCCTCAGCGGCAACTTCCTGGTTGCCGGCACGTCCGATCCGATCACGGTCACGGGAGCAACGCCCGTGGCCCTGCGGATCAGCGACATCGCCAACCAGACCGCCGGCGTTCCCTTCAGCGTGACGGTCAAAGCCATTGACGGCTTCGGCAATGAGTCGAAAGTGACGGCGGACACCGACATCAGCCTTCAGCTTTTTCTCGGCAGCGGCCTTCTGGAAGGAACTACCACAGGAACAATCACCGCCGGAACCAGTTCGGTGACAATCAACGGCGTTGAACTCAACACCTCGCAGATCGGGGCCGTTATCCGAGCCAGCCGGACCGGGGGCGACGTGCTGGCCGACGGCGACTCCAACGCCTTCCTCGTGTCTCCCGGCGCCCCCAGCAAACTGGCGTTGGACCTCATCGGCAATCAAGCAGCCAATGTGGCGTTTATTGTGACCGCCCATGTTCTTGATGACTACGACAACATCGTCGGCGTAACCACGGACACCGGCGTCACGGTGAGCCTCGCGACGGGAACGGGCACGCTCGGGGGCACGGTTTCGCGAACGATCCCCACGGGCGACAGTTCCATCGTCTTCAGCGTGACCTATGACACCGCCGAGGCGGGCGTCAGTCTGCGGATCGACCGCACCAGCGGAAATGCTCTGGCCTCCGGGGTCTCCAATACCTTCACCGTGAACCCCAGCCCGCCGGTCAGACTGCAGTTCGAGCCCGTCGGTTCGGCGACCGCCGGCTCAGCCTTCAGCGTCACCGTGGCTGCGGTCGACCTGGCCGGCAACGAAGGCAGCGTCGCCAGCAACACGACCGTGCAAATCACGATCAACAGCGGAAGCGGCAGTCTCAGCGGCACGTCAACCGGCGTCATCACCGCCGGTAACGGCAGAGTTACCATCTCCGGGCTCTATTACAACTACGCTGAAACCATCAGCCTCAAAGCATCAAGCATCGCCGGAGACGTGCTCGCCGAAGGGGTCTCGGAACAATTCAGCGTTTCGGCGGGGCCGGCGCAGTGCTTGCGGTTCTCGCAACAACCGACGACCAGCGACATCGGTACGCCGATCCACGTCGCCGTCGAGGTAACGGACGGCATCGGCAACAGAAGGTTCTTCCTGGGCGACGTGACTCTCTCGCTGGTGTCGCCGTCCGGCTGCGGAAGGGAGATCGAGGGCGTCACGACGGTTTCGGGTTTTTCGGGGGTGGCCTCGTTCAGCGTCATTATTCCGCAACCTTGCGACGGATACCGTTTTGCAGCGAGCGCGCCGGGGCTGTCCGGCGCGACCTCGAACCCCTTCACCGTCATCGCGGGCACGGACCTTTCCGGAAACAGCATCTCGCTGCTGATCGGCGAGACCGAGACAATGCTGTCGTTCTCCTATACGGTTTCCGGTCTCTCGAGCGTCGAGCCTTTCACGATTTCATGGGGTCTGAGACGTGACACGACCGATGGCGAGGCCGTCGACGAAGTGCTCGGCAGCATCGTCGCATCCGACACGTTCTATCGGACGCCTGGAAACCATACGATCATGCTGGGCGATATCCGCTCGCAGCTTAACGGGCGTTTCCAGTACGGCGACCGCGTGTTCGTGCATCTCGATTCCGGCAACTCCATCGCCGAGACGAGCGAGAACAACAACGTCGACACGACGACGCCGACCGTCAATCTGGTCAACGAACTGCTGAGACTCAAACCCCGCGGCGACGAGCCGACGGCGGAGGTCACCTACGTGATCGACAGCCCGGCCGATGTTCCCTCCTTCGCCATTCGCATCGGTCTGGATGACGACGGCGACGGGGATATCGATACGACCATCGCTGAGGGCAGACCCGAGGACGCCGACCTGACCCCCGGCGTCCACGCCGTCAGCATCAGTCTGTTGTCGGCGTTCGATGCGGTGCCGATCGCATCAGACGGGATGGTCCTGCTGACGGCTCAGTTGAATCCGGAGCAGGAGTGGGCGGAAAGCATTCCCGTCGACGACAATCTCCGGTCCGCGAGCATGAATTACCCGGTGGATCTGGTGCTGTCGGGACTCGAACACGTGCGGGCACCACGGGAGCGCATTTTCAACGTCAGAATCTCCTACTCGCTGAGCGACATGCCGGTCAGCGAAGACTTCGTCATCGCCTTCTACGCGTCCGTCGATAACAGCAACGCGATCAGCGAGGGCGACATCCGAATCGAGCGCCACACGATCAGCAACCCGGCGGACAAGACTCATGGTCTGCACACCAAGACCTTCCGTGTCACCGTGCCCGCGACGGTGCTGCCGGGCGCCGATTTCGTCCTGAAAGCCCGCTTGGACGACACGGACGCGGTCAAGGAAGTGAACGAGACAAACAATGCGATGGCCATGCCACGATACACGCCGGGCTCGACCCGGCACCTATGCGGTCTGATCGGTTCGGCGCCGCTGACCCTGGCCGTATTCGGCCTGTTGGGCATGAAACTCGCCCTGCCGGCCCGCTTGCGACGACGCAGTTCACATCTGAAAAAGCAGGGCATATCTGGGGCGGTGGGAGGCGGTGGAGACCCGCCGCCGGGGAATTGACCATACGGAAAGTCTCGTTCGCCGGCGACGACCTCGACGTTGCCCTACGAGCACGGCTTGAACCGCACCACGCAGCGCGAGCAGCCGTCACAGATCCGCTCGCCGAATTCGACGACGATGCCCGGCCCGAACTCGGTCGCCCACACGCGGTACTCGGTATCGCAAATGCGGTGACCAACCCTTCCCGCCAGGTGGCGGCGGTTCGATTCTGCCAGGAGATCGTACCAGGGGCAACGGGCCATCGAGATGGTCATCCCGCCGCCCGCGTCGCGGCTCGCCTGGAAATCAAACCCCTCGACCGTCAGCTTGGTCGTGAAGCACTCGCAAAGCGCCTCCATCCCCGACTCCAGGCCGGTCAGCGATTTGAGCTTGCGCGCCTGAATCTTGGGCATGACCCGCCAGACCTCCTCGTCCACATCCAGAGCCGGATCGAAGCCATACCGCTCCTCCATCTTCATGAACCACAGGCCGTCGACTGCGGTGTAGCTGCGCCGGAAGTAGTCGGCCTTCTGGGCGTCGGTCAATTCGATCATGGACATGCGCTCCGATGAGTACCGCGAAAACACGTGCCGCATTGTAACGCCAACGACGACGCGAATCCTCACCCCGCAAGGCCCCGACAGGGATTCAGGTCAGCAGCAGGATCGGCGGTCCTCCTCGCAATCCTCCGGCTCGGCAGCGGAAAAGAGCCGGGAACGGGCTGCTTCAGCAGCCTTTCCCGAAGGGCAGGCGGGCCGACCGCTTGACGTTCGGTTCGCGGCCGTGCACTCGTTCCCCTCCCCCTGTAATAAGCTCTATCGGATCACCGCGACACTCTCTCGCTCGATGATCTCGGGTTGGACGAGGACGCCGGTGGGCTCACTCACTTCACCGTCAACTCGGCGGGCCAGCAGGTTGGCCGCCGCGCGTCCGAGTTCGTGGCCTGGGCAGATGATCTCGGTCATGCGTCCAGCCAGATGCGCAAACTCCGCATACGTGAACAGCGGGTCGATACCGATGACAGAACAATCCTCCGGAACGCGCAGCCCCCTCCGCGACATAGCCGCAAGGACGTCCATGCTCACGCCGCCCGACGTGGCGAAGATGGCCGTTGCCCTGGTGCTTCTGATTGCCTCGATCAGCAAGGCCTCGTCGTGCTGGACGTCCTCTTGGGTTTCGGGATCCCGCCTGGCCAGTCGCAGGCATATCGACCGATAACCGCCGGCCCGCTGTGCCTCACGGAAACCACGGATGCGATCCACGACGCCGGCAGCCTTTCGATGATCCCAAACACACAAGACCTTCCGGTGACCCTTTCCGTAGAGGTACTCCCACGCCAGGCTGCCCACACGACGGTTGTCCAGATCAACGAACCACCGCGGGCCACCTGCCACACCGCGATCGAAAATGCTGATGCACGGTATCCCGGCGTCCTCCCATCGACTCACATACGCACCCCACAGTGCCGGATCGACCGACACGATCATGCCACACAAACCCGAGCGTATGACATGGTCGATCGCACCCGGGTCGCGCATGTACGACTCGGCATCAGGACTGGTGAGCAGGACCGGATAGCGGGCGTGGGCTTGGCCGGCCAGGGTGATGCCCCTGAAGATCTCCCACATGAGCATGGGGCGGACGTTCATGGGATCGGCGATCACGTCGCTGATGAATTGAAACGATACGCCAAAGAACGGGCTTTGGCGCCGCCCTAGCGACACGGCCATCACATTGGGCCGGTAGCCGAGTTCCTTGGCGGCGAGTTGAACCCGCCTGACGGTCTCGGACGCGTACTGCGAGAACTGCGGCTCGCGCTGTCGCACGATGAACGAGGCCGTCGACGGCGACACCCCCGCCCGTCGGGCCACATCCATAAGCGTCGGGACATCTCTGCGTTTCTGCAACCTGCAACCCCGCTTTCACTACGGGCGAATCATACGCCCACCATCCAAGTCGTGCCACGACATCGACTTGCCACTGAATCCGACCCTCTCCACAACCGGAAACGACACGGCCGCGAGTCGTGAAAGATATACCTGATGTGTCATTACAGGTGTACCCAATACATTACTACGTTATATATCTGCCTCGCAGTCGCACCGCCCACAACCTCGCCGAAGCACGCATCAGGCAACCCACGCCGACGCCGTCGCAAAAAAAGCGGCTTCCCGGTGAGATTTCGCTTGCAGCCGCGCAAAACATCGTGTAATCTATAAAACCGGTTGTATTATATCATACAACCGATTGTGTTACAAGATCGACGGTATCATCAGGTCGCGCGCCGACCGGGACATGTGGGAACGGCTGCGTGTGACGCAACCCCATACGAAGTAGCAGAAAGGAGCAATGGAAGGTATGACAAGAGAAGCACTAGGCAAGGTGGTCGCGTGTACGGCCTTGGCCGTCTCATGGCTCGCGGCCGTGCCGAGGGCCAGCGAGGGACAAGCGCCTGACATTTTTCCCTTCGGCCACGAGTCAGATTCCCATGTCGGGCTGTTCGCCTACTACCCTGATCTGGTCTCCTGGAAGAACCCCGATTGGTGGACTAATCCCGACGACGCGCACATGAAGCCGCCCATCGCGCAGATCTTCTGCGATCAGCTAGGCGAACGACGCGGCTGGATCGTGTTCTACGTGCATGAATGGAAACCGACCGGCGGTAAATTCCCAACAAATTCGTCGGATCCAAGGTGGATCGAGCTTCAGAGCGCCCTAGCTTTCGCGTATCAACACCTTAGACTGATACCCATCCTGCGCCTGCACTGGCTGGACAACACAGGAAATTCGGTGGAGGGCTGGCCTCCCGATTGGGATATGGTACCCCGGGGACAGCACTGGTCCGTGCCAGTGGACACTGAGACGTACGACAGTCTGAGAGGCGCCAATCCCGAGGACCCAGGCTATCAGGACATGGCTCTTTTGATGCGTACTGATTACATCAACTGGTGTACGCAGCTTGCCCGTTCACTGCGGAACGAATGTCGGTGGTTCATCATCGGCAACGAACTCAATCACTCCGCCGAGTACGGGGGCAGTCCCCCGTACACGGAGGGCGGGATAGTCCCCCCCTATTGGTACGCCAGCGTGTGGTCCGGTTGCTTCGCGGGCATGGCCCGGGACGAGAATGAACTCGGAGGTCCTACGAAATGCCAAGTCCTGGTCGCGCCGTTGACGCCGCACTCCCCGTCGACGGCTGGCCAGCCGTGGCAGGACAAGTTGCGGGACTACGCAAAGGCGGTGGACGTGGCCTACCGGGGGAAGTTCGGAGATGTCCCTGACCCTGACTCGCTCCTCCCGGGGTTTGCGATACACGGATATCCCGACGGATACGAAAGTTCATCGGGAGACTGCGAAGAGCACCCGATCATGAACCAGTTTTCACAGTATATATCCACGATCGAGACCACGGTGCATGATGACGGTTCGTATCCAATCGCGTACGCGCATGACACGGAGTACATCATCGACGAATACAACTCCTGGACCAGCGCTGACGGTGACACCACCTCCTACCATGAATATTCCATCCGCGGCATTCTCGACCACGTCTCCGAGCTACGCTCTACGTGGGCCCCAAACCGACTGCGTGCCGCCTGCTATTATGCCTACCGCGTCCCGATGATATACATCGATGGCAATCCCCAAGGCACCTTCTACGACTTGGTGGAACCGGACGGTTTATGGCCCCACCCTACTGATATCACACTGAGGTGGAAAAAGACCGGATTCATGCGCCGATACCTGAATTTTGCATTCGACGAACTGGTAGAGTACACCGGGTGTACACCACCATCAGAATGGTGTGGTTCCCAGTTGTTGGTTTTTCCTGATGGGACACCGGTCGTGGGAGAGTTCAACAACGTCTTAGACGGCGACCCCGAGACCTACGTCGCCGCGCGTCTGGACACCTCACCCGACCCCGATTATTGGAAGGGTCCTTATTTGCGTTTCGCTCTATGCCCCTGCGATTTGGAAGCAAGTTACGTGGTCGAGAGCATCAGCGTTAAGATCTATGTCGACAGTGAGGTCACGAACGCCAGCGTCTGGCTCTCTGTCGGTCCAAATGTCCTCGCTGGATTCCAGAACGTGACACTGTACGACGGGTGCATGTTCCGGACGGCGTGCCCCCTCACCGAGCTCTACGATCAGATCCTGGTGGAAGTCGACTGCCACGAAAGCTCGGGCAACACCGGGCTGCAGAACAACATTGGCGTGAGGGAGATAAAGATCGTCAACGCGCCCCCGCCGCCGATCACCGTCAGCGACATCGACGTCGGAGACGTCGGGCAGACGTCTGCCAGTGTCTCCTGGACCACGGAGGTGGCCAGCACCTCGCGCGTGGACTACGGCACGACGACGGACTACGGCTCCTACACTTACGATAGCGCAGAGGTAACCGACCACGCGATAACGCTGATCGGCCTATCGCCTGGGACCACTTATTACTACAAGGTCACTTCAACGTGCGACAACTATGAGGACGGGATCGAGTTCGGCCAATTCACATCCATGCCTGCCCCACCAACTATCGAGCGGTCGCCGGCGACGCTGTCGCCGTCATGCACGCAGGGCAGCAACGCCGCCAGCCAGAGCTTCACGGTCCGCAATAGCGGCGGCGGAACGCTGAGCTACTCGATCACGGACAACATGAACTGGCTATCGGTGACGCCGACCAGCGGTACCAGCACGGGCGAGACGGACACCATCACGGTGAATTACACGACCTCGTCGCTGACACCGGGCACGTACAATGGGGCGATCACCATCACCGCCAGCGGGGCGACCAACAGCCCACAGACCATCCCGGTAACACTGACCGTCACCGCCCCGCCGCCGACGATCACCATCAGCAACATCTACGTCGACAGCATCACGCAGACGTCTGCCAGGGTCTGCTGGACCACGAATGTGGCCAGTACCTCGCGCGTGGACTACGGCACGACCACGAGCTACGGCTCCTACGCTTACGATGGCACGCAGGTAACCGGCCACGCGATAACGCTGACCGGCTTGTCGGCCGCGACCACGTACCACTTCAGGGTCAGCTCAACGCGCAGCGGTTACCGGGGCGGCGTTTCGGAGGATCGCACGTTCACCACCGCCGTGGGCCCCATCATTATCACCAACATCGTGGCAACCCCGCAAACCTTCGGCGCCGTAATCTCTTGGACGACGAACATCCCGAGCACCTCGCTCGTCGAATACCGTAAGGCCGGTGCTGTAGGTGCAGATGGAAAGTGGTACAAACGTGGAAATGAGGATCTGGTCACCGGCCACAGCATCACGCTGGCGGGGCTATCCAGCAACACAACCTACGACTACCGCGTGACGTCGTCGGCAGAAGGATACGAGACCGCAACCTCGACGATACGACAGTTCACCACGCTCTACTGTGGTCCTAACTAGATACCCGCGGCGAGACATGCGCGCCCCTGCGCGCATGTCTCGCCCTCTTTGAGCCTGCTGGTCGTGGCCGACAGAGAGCAGATCGCCTCAGCGTCAGAACTTGTGGGAGCTAGACGGCCGGTGCTTTCTGAAGAAACGGCCCAGGGCGTCACCCGCCGATAATCTAATCTGCTTGCCGCCATTTCTATTGACAATAGATATCATTTATGCTATTCTTCGTATATGGATTATGGCTCGCTGGTGAAGCTGACCGGGACGTTGCCGTGCTTCGACCTGGCACTGCTGGTCCAGTCCTTCGATGACCGGCGGGAGGCGATTCGCGTACAGCTCTCCCGCTGGATGAAACAGGGCAAGCTTATCGGACTGCGTCGCGGCGTCTACACCCTGCCCGACACGTACCGGCGCGCGCCGGTAACACCCGCCAGGCTGGCAAACGACCTGTACCGGCCGTCCTACCTCAGCGGGCTTTGGGCTCTTGGCTTCTATGACATGATTCCGGAACGGGTGGTCTGGTTGACTAGCGTGACTCCGCGTGTTCCCCGTCGCTTCGAGAACCCGTTGGGTGTTTTCGATTATCGGAACATCAAACAGGATTGCTTCCTCGGTTTTTCGTCGCTAAGGCATGGCGGAGAGGAAATCCTGGTCGCAAAACCCGAGAAGGCGCTGCTGGATCATTGGCACCTCACCCCAGGCGAATGGACCAGCGAACGACTTGCGGAGATGCGATACCAGCACGTTGACCGGGTGGCAGAGGATCGACTCAGGGAATACGCGACGTGTTTTCGAAGCCCCCGGCTTGACCGGGCGGTCGAGCGGTGGCTTACCCTGGCCGCTGAAGAGGCAAAGGGCACGGTGACGCTGTGAGAGAGCAGGCGTTGGCAATCGTTCGAGAGGTGACCGATCCCGATCAGGCCCTCAATCAACTGCGGGAGTATCTCCAGACGCTCATCCTGCGGTCGTTTCATGAATCCGAGGCGTTCCGCCCGCTGGCTTTCGTCGGAGGGACCGCGCTTCGCTTCCTGCACGGTCTTCCGCGGTTCTCGGAGGATCTCGATTTCTCGCTGGTCACCGCTGATGGCTACGCCGGCCGGGAGTGGATGTCCAAGGTGAAGCGAGATCTGACCCTCGGCGGGCTCAACGCCGAGGTGACGTGGAACGACCGCAAGGCGGTGCACACGGCGTGGGTGCGACTTCCTGGAATCCTCCATGACGCGGGGCTGGCGGCGATGCCCGATCAGAAGCTGGCCATCAAACTGGAGATCGACACCCGGCCACCGGCCGGGGCACGCTGCGAACGCCGGGTGATCAGCCGACACCTGACTTTCCTGGTTCAGTATTACGATCTGCCATCCTTGCTGTCGGGCAAACTCCACGCAGCCATTACCCGGAGATACGCCAAGGGACGTGATTGGTACGATCTCATGTGGTACCTGTCGCGGCAACCGCCCGTGGAACCGAATCTGCCGCTCCTGCAAAATGCCCTTGACCAGACGCACGGAGTTGGCCGTTACGATGCGAAAGCGTGGGCGACGCTGGTTCGCGATCGAGTTCGTTCTATTGACATGAAACGGATTCAGGAAGACGTCCGTGCATTCCTCGAACGTCCGCTGGATGCCGCCCTGCTGAATAACGAGAACTTGCTTGGACTGCTTCCGACGGAGGGACCCACGGACTGCACGCCCGATCCGCCGTGAGTTCGCAAGAGGAAAGCAGAACAGGTTTGTCTGTCAGCCACGTTATTCAGCCATAATCTCGGTCCGCAAACCCTGCAATTCCTGCTATCACGGCCGTTTGTCAAGCAAGGGCATCGCTGCCTGCCCGGTGATCGGCGGCTTGCAGATCGCCCCCCAAAGGCTGCTGCTCGCGATCGGAACCTCGCAGAGTGCCCAAACACAGGACCCGACCAGTCCCCCAACCATTCTTGCCACGCGTCGCGGATGCTGGTAACTTGGCCCGTCGACGGGCGGCGGCACGACTTTGACGCGGACGATGTGCGAGGCAAACGCGAGAGTCCTGCGGGCCGACCGGTGATAGACAGGTTGAGTGACCATGCCCGATACGACCAAGAAAGACTCGCAACAGCGTGAGCCCAAATCCATTTGGGACAACGATCTGCCCGCGGGCGACTCTCCGCCCAGGCCGCGTGGGCCGTTGATTGCCGCCGCAGTGGCCTACGGCTGCTGGTTGATCTTCCTGTTGGTCATGACGATCCTGCGGATGACATACCACGCGTAGCCCGGAAGGCTCGCAGGCGGCTGTCGATGGTCAAGGACGATACACCCAACCTCGACCCACTCATCCTCGAGCGCAACCTGGCCGCCCTGCGTGAGGTCGATCCGGAACTCGCCCAGCGATTGGCCGATCTGCCTGACGCTTCCGGTCCCCCGCCGATGCCCGCCCGCACTCGCGACGGCAGACTCAGCTTCCGGTTGAAGCAATCTGACGGATGGATGACATGGTTCGGCCGGACCTCGATCCCCGGCGTGCGGGCCGCCGCCCTGCTCGACCGATTCGATGCGGGCAGGGCCAACGTCTTTTTCCCTGGCATGGGCGAGGGCAGCGAGGTCGAAATGCTGCTGCCTCGCCTAGGCGCTCATCGCGCGATTTTTGTCTGGGAACCCGATCCGGTAAACCTGAAGCTGGCCCTGCGGCTGCACGACCTGGCCGCCGCCATCTCAGCGAAGCGACTTGTCCTGATGACATCGGGCCTGGGACAACTGGCTGACGCCCTGTACCAGTGGCTGATGAGGAACCCGGGGCACCTTTGCCCCAACCAGATGATGATGTTTCCCTGGCAGACCCCGGCCGAGATCGCCCCGATTCGGTTTGCCGTCGAGCAGGCGTACCAACGAACCGAGCGGGACCGCCAGACCGCTCTGGCCCAGGTGCACCATCGCTGGCGTACAATGCCACACCCGCAAAGCCCTGCGGCCGGGGACGCTCCGGCACACGTGCTGATTCTAGCCCTCCACGCGCTCGATGAGACGTGGTCGACCGCCGACGCCCTGTCCGTAGCGGCCGCAAAGCTGGGCTGGCATGCCACGGTGGCAGATATCCGAACGCCCGGCGACATGCATTCGCTCGCCCGGGCGCGACGCGTTCTCGAATCGCCTCATGGCCCGCCGAGCTTCTCCATCCTGCTCAATGTCATCCGCGAGCAGGTCTGCGATGTCATACCCGCCGCGATACCCGTGGTCTGCTGGCTCAGCCATCGGGGGGACGTGTTCCATCGTGCCAGGCTGGGTGCGGTGGCGGTCACAAGTCCGGTCCTTCTCAAGAGAGCGCTGGCTGCGGGCATCGACCAAAGACGCTTATCCGTCTGTCCGTTGCCTTGCCTGGGCCCCGTCGAGCTGGACTGCCTTGAAAAGGAACGACCACTGGACGTGCTTCTGATCACCGACGCAGGCCCGATTGACGCTGCCGCGATTGCGCCGCGTCTGCCCGGCTATGCCCAGCTCTGGAAAGGCGCTGCGGATCTACTGGCGACCCAAATCGAAACCTTCACGGACGACCAAGCGGAGCGGATCCTGAGTCGAACCGAGGCGAAAGCACGTGCCCGTATCGACGAGCCGCAGGTGCGCGAGGAAATCCTGCGAAACCTGACCTGCCAGCTTGCTCCCTCGCTCCTGTGCCGCTTCCTCGCCGGCCAACTGAAGGCAAGCGGGCTCTCATTCCGTATCCATGGACCAGGCTGGACAGCCGCTTTTCCGGAGCATGCCAGCCCGCCTTTGACGACGATTCGCCAAAAGGTTGATGTGCTTCGCTGCGCCAAGGTTGTTATTCACGCCGATGTGACCGGCCTGCTGACCGGTGATGCGCTGCTTGCGGCCGGGTGTGGAGCCGCCGTGATCGCCCGCCGACATCCCTCGAACACCTTGCCGGGGGGCCTGGAGACGCTGCTCGCGCCCGACCACGAGGTGCTGACTTTCCTGACAGGTCGCGAGCTCATCCAAGCGGTGCGCCGCTTGCTCGAAGACGCGGCGTGCCGGTGCGACCTTGCCGCCATGGCTGTGCGACGATGCCTTGCAGATCACATGCCAGAAGCACGTCTTGAAACCCTGAAAGCTGCCGCAACCTCCGTATTCTGATCTTGCCTATCTTAACCTAACCTTTTGGTCCGAAAAAACTTCTGGTCGATCGGCGCGGCGGTAAAGTTTTGCGCAACATGCGACCGATAAAAGCGCAGGTGTCGGCTCAGCGAGCCGCGCTGTGGAACTGCGGTCCGGGTCAAGGCGGATGCCTGGAGAGTTTCATCTGTACTCATTGGAAGGCTGCAACGACCATGAGAACCATCGCCATCGCCAACCAGAAGGGCGGTTGTGGGAAAACCACAGTTAGTATCAATCTGGCCGCTTGCCTGGCTCGGGAGGGTCGCCGGACGCTACTGGTCGACATGGACCCCCAGAGTCATTGCGCTTTGGGATTGGCCGTTCCCGAAGACCAGATTGAGGTGAGCATCCACGATGTCATGATGCATCGCAACAACGGAGATCGCATCGAGATCACCCGCTGTATCTGGCAGATTACGGCCAACTTCGACCTAGCCCCCTCGACCACCGCGCTCTCGGAGTTTGAACTCATCGGACCAACGCTGCCGGACGCGGAACAGAGACTGGGCGACGCCCTGGTTTCGGTCAGTGACAAGTATGATTTCGCTCTGGTGGACTGCCCGCCACATATCGGTCTGCTGACACTCAACGCTTTTCACGCGGCGAGCGAAGTGATCATACCCGTGGACACCGGGTATTTCTCGCTTCAGGGGCTGACCAAACAGCTCGAAACCCTTGAGGCCATTCGCAGCACACGCCAGAGCCCGCTTGAGATTCGCGTCCTGGCCAACCTTTACGATGTTCGCACCAAACTGGGCCGCGAAATCCTCAACGAGCTGAAACGCAAGTACGGACACCTGATGTGCCACACGTTCATCAACTTCAACACCAAGCTTCGTGAAGGAGCCAGTTTCGGACAGCCCATCACGGAATACGACCCCAACAGCATGGGTTATCGCGATTTTGCCCGCCTGGCCCGCGAGCTGATCTCGTCCGGCGGCCCCGAGATGGTGCCAACGGCGATTCTGCGACAGGCCGACGATCTGGCGGAGCGCGCAGAGAAGCTCTTGGCAACCAGCAAGCCGCTCTTCGGAAAGGGCGAGCTCAGCCAAGCCGGCGATGCCACGCCCGCCACCCCTGAGGAAGTGCAGAAGAAGATCGAGGGCATTTACGGAGTCCACAAGACTAACGAGGGCGTTTTGTTTGCGACCGAGGCCCCTGGGGCCACCAGTGTGGCCATCGCCGGTGACTTCAACAACTGGCAGCCCGGAGCGACGCTCATGGAGCGCAACGGCGACGGGAACAGCTTCGTGGCGCTCCTGCCATTGCCGCCGGGTCGCTATCGCTATCGGTATGTGATCGACGGCCAGTGGAGAAGCGACCCGAACAACGAATATGTCGAATCCAACCCCTTCGGCGAGCTGAATTCGGTCGTCGAAGTATGATCGTCAACCCCAATGCCCAGCCGGCGGCTCGCCATGCTCCCGGAGAAATGGCGAGCCGTTGTATTTCCGCTCGGGCTGACCTCCCCAGCCACAAACGCTGCCCCTCCTGCCGCCCACGGTCATCCCGCCGAACGGATCAGGTCCGAAGACCCAACCACTTCCGCGAGGACCGCTATCACTGAGGGTCAAGCCTCCTCATCAGCCTGACGGCTCCGCCGTTGCGGCGGGAGATCCATGAACAGCGTAAGCCGTTCCAGATCGACGGGCTTGAGCAACTTGCGGAGATATCGCTTGGCCGCACCGATGCCCGTTCGACGGCTCATGTGCATCAGCACCACGTGCGGGCTGCGAACCCGCTCGAAGAGCTGAGGCAGGTCGTCGATATGCGTGTGCCGGCCCTGCCGAGCGCGCTCGAGATGCTCGGGCTCGAAAAACGTGCACTCGAAGATCAGCACCTCGGCGTTGCGAACATGATCCCGGTCCAGAAATGAGCCGATGGCCGAATCGGAGCAGAACGCCAGCCTCGGGATTTCAAGCCGGTCTTCCACAATTCGCCCCGACCGCTTCAACTCGGCGATCTGCCGGCCGGAAAGGGCGGCGAACTCGGGCTTGAGTTTCTTACGAACCTCGACGAGCGAGAAACCCAGCGTCGGCCCCGGATGACAGACCCTGAAAGGGCGGATGACCAGGGACCGGTGCAATTGAAAGTCCTCGTCCTCATCAACGCCGACGATTATGCCAGGGGAAACGTGCCCCTCGATACGCCCCCAGACCCCAAGAAGATCCTCAATGGCCGGGACCAGCTTGTGATGGACCAAGACCGTCCCGGGAGCGTTACCCTGGAAATGGCGCTGAGAAAAGTAGTAGGCCAGTCCTGCCGCGTGATCCATGTGCCCGTGGGACAAGCAGATATGGTCAATTCCGATTGCCTCACGGGGGGCCCGGCCGATGTCAAAAGCGACGTTCATCTCGGGGGCAATCAAGATCGTCTCCTCCCCCGCCAGGCTGAAGCCCTGGAGACGAACGCCGCCAACGGTCTTCTCAATCAGTCTCGAAGCCATTCGCCCACTATGCCCACAAACGCCGTTTTTGCCAAGGGGGCCCTAAGCAGCAGATAGTCTTTGGAGTGTGCGAGGAACTCGCCGGGGGCATTCTGGGAGTACAACAAGCCGCTGGTCGGACCATGCGGAGGAGACGGGCAGACGAGATGCCAGTAGCACGTCCGCCGAGATTATCTCGCACTCACGAGCCGACCGATTGTCACTGGCGCTTGCGTTTTTTGCATCGGCGGCTATATCTTGGGCCGCCAAATGTCGTTATACTCCAGATCTGGTGCCTGCCCTGGATGACATCGGCCGAGTGTCTGGAACGCACTGGCGGCCCGGGGCCGGATCGGTTCGCGGACGCAACAGGCCCCCTTGGTGACTTTGGGCATATAAGCATGCGCTGCCCGTACTGCAAGGAAATCAATCAGGACAAGGTCATCGACTCGCGTCTCAGCGAGGGCGGCGAGGTCATTCGTCGTCGGCGAGTCTGCCAGTTTTGCCACAAACGATTCACCACCAAGGAGCGGGTTGAAAACGAGGTCCGGCTTCTGGTTATCAAGCGCGACGGCACCCGGGTTCCTTACGATCGGTCGAAAATCCTCGCGGGCCTGCAACGGGCGTGTTACAAGCGGCCGGTCGATGACGACTCCCTAGCCAAACTCGTTGACGCAGTGGAGGATGCGGTCTTCAAGGAGCATGACCGGGAAGTCAGCAGTCAGACCATCGGTGCCATCGTCGCCGCGAAGCTGCGCGACGTCGACCCCATCGCCTATGTTCGCTTCGCCAGCGTCTACCGCAGGTTTGCCGATCTCGGCGAACTTATCGACGAGGCCAAGAGCGTCTACGATCGCAGCCGCAACGACGTCCCCGGTCAACAGAGCTTGTTTGAGTGAATGACGTGCGTGATTCCGGACCGGAAAGGCGGAAGTCATTGTCTTCCCGGGCGTGTCTGTCACATACTACTACCGATGGTGCACGAGCGTAGGGAAAGGGTAGTGTGTTTGCGAAAGGCAAGCACGAGCACAAGACCGCGCGTCGGCTCGTGCTCGTTTTTCGCCGCCCACGTTATTTAGCGTCTCCCCCAGAGACGTCCTGCCGGTTATCTCAAGAGAATCCGATTCCGTCCTCCCCTGTTGCTTTGCAGAAAAGGAAACACCCGCATTGCCGGTTTGTGAGTCTCTTGCGTCGCGACCAGGTGTGCGTTTTGCGCGCATCTTTTGGTTGCGGCGGAAAGCCGCCTTGGGGAGCGAAGGTCTCGTTTCCGGGGCGCGTCACGAAAACCTCGTGGGTCTAAACGGTACGGTGTTCCCCGATTTAGCCGTTTCCCCGTCCGTGATCCTCTCGCACACATATACCGACACGAAACCCGTGCTGCTTTTCTCCACGATTTCCAACCCGCTGCGAATCATCATTCCTTCCAGTATCCAATCCAGGGTCGAGAACTCCGTCTTGATGTGTTGTATCGTCCGTTGGGCCATCTCGTCACCTGCTTGTGACCGGACTCCATCCACCACCGTCTTGAAGAAGACATCGTAATCATCGGTCGTTGAAGGAAAGACAACGTCGCGCAGGTAGAGTCGCCGTCCCGGACGAAGGCTTCCCGTTATCACATCTAGCGCTCGCGACTTCCAGAAATCCGGAAGGTGGTGCAGCGCCAACTGGGTGATGATTCCGTCCACTGGATGATCCGGCCGGAAGCCGGAAAGAAACCCGCCCTTTTCGAACGTCACGCTGCTGACGCCGCGTTGCTCCGCTTTCCGGCGAGCATATTCCAGCATGGCTGGGGAGACATCACTGGCATACACATGCCTGACCGCCGGGGCAAGAGCGAGGGCGCATTCCCCTGTGCCGGTCCCGATCTCCCACACGATCGAATCCGACGAGAGCAGCAGGGCCCTCTGGATGTCCTTCACCTCACCGCCCACGTCGCGCAGCGTCTGCATGCGTCGGTCGTAGACCCGCACCTCGTTCTCGTCGCGATAGTCCGTGCCGACTTGAATCGTCTCATCATATTGCCACGGATTGTTCACGAGAGATTCTCCTTGCCGAAGGAGGCCGAAGAAGATCCGCGTCACACACCGGCCGGGCGATCGGGCCGTGGCGCTCTTTTACGGCCCCTTGCGACCCTCAGAGGCTACCCACGGCGTCTCGGCTCCTCCGTTCCTGCTGAACCGCCGACCGCCTCCCTACGGACACCCCCGCCACCTGCCAGCACGAAACCTCCATATTATTTCCGCAGGCTGTCGGACACAATTGCAAAGAACCTTGTTCGTGAGCCGGTGCTCAGTTGTCATTCTGCCGGTGCATCCTACAATCTGCGAAGAAAAGCGATCAACTCTCGGCGATTAGCGATAGACAGGGCGGGAGCATGTGCCGACGGGGACGTCGGCACCACAATCCACGCCGAACGAAGGACGTGAGCCGAATGGCGAAGAGAGAATCCAACGTACCGGCCGGCCAGCGTCGCTTCGGAGCTCACATGTCCATCGCCGGCGGCGTACACGCGGCTTTTCGCCGGGCGGTCGAGGTCGGATGCGACTGTTTCCAGGTATTCGTCAAGAATCAGCGGCAATGGAGCGCTCCGGTCCTGACGGTCGAGGCGGTCCGCTTGTGGGAGGCGGCCCGAAGCAGGACGGGGCTCGGCCCGGTCGTGGCCCATGCGACTTACCTGATTAACTTGGCCTCGCCCGACCGCGCCTTGTGGCGGCGCAGCATCCACTCGTACACCGATGAGCTGCGCCGTTGCGAACGGCTGGGGATTGTCGGGCTGGTGGTGCATCCGGGCTCACACAACGGCCGAGGAGAGGGCTGGGGTATTCGCCGGATCGCGGCTGCACTGAACGTCATTCACGCTCGAACGGAAGGCTCGCGCACAAGAACCGTTCTGGAAACCACCGCCGGTCAGGGCACCGGCATCGGCTGGCGATTCGAGCACCTGGCCGGGATCATTTCGCAGACTGATGCCCCCCACCGTATCGCTGTTTGCGTCGATACCTGCCACCTCTTCGCCGCGGGGTATGACCTGACAACCGATGCGGGTTATGCGGAAACCTTCCAGGCATTCGACCGCATCATCGGCCTTGACCGCTTGCTGTGTTTCCACATGAACGACTCGAAGAAGCCGCTGGGCTCGCGCGTTGACCGCCACGAACACATCGACAAAGGCCGCCTGGGCCGCAGTGCTTTCCGCCGCCTGGTCAACGACCCGCGTTTCTTGGGCCGTCCGATGATCTTGGAAACGCCAAAAGGAGCCGACACTCGCGGTCGGGATTTCGATCGCGTCAACTTGCGTTTCATACGGTCGCTGCTGAGAGAACCCGACACCTGACCCAACGTTCGACAAGCACTTTAAACCGTTCGAGGAGCAGTCTTTGCGATCGTCTTCAGCGTCCGGCCTGCAATCTTGCCGCCAAACCCCCAACTATGGCATAGGGATCAATCTGCTGAACGCCCTCTTTTTTTCTTGACACTCGGCCCGCCGCCGCATTATTATCTGTTTCGCCTTTGGCGGCTTCGGCGGCCGAAAAAGGCGGCTCACATCGGTATCCGGTCAGTTCGGACGGAGACGTCAAATGGGGAGAGTTGAGGACGAGATCCCAACTATCAAAACCTTGCAGTGGGTGTGAACGGCACCGCGCGTGCGGCGCCGGGGATGTGGAGTTTCTGTTTTAGAGAGAGAGGAGCACGCAAATGTCCGGTACACGAATACAGGTTGGCACTGCCATCCTTGTGGGGATGCTCTTGCTGGTCTCACCAGCAGCCGGGGGTGTCCGCTACTCGGAGCAAGGCGGTATCCAACAGATATGGATCACCGCGGATGCCTTCACCGCCCGCAGCATGAGCGACGGGACACCCGACTACTTCCCGGATCCGAAGGCCAATGCCCCGCTCAGTGGCAGTGCCTACTACTTCGGCAAGGATGTCAATCACGCCGGCAGTTGGTCGCACAGCGGCGGCTATCAGGAGGACTGGTGGGTTCAATACGAGATTCCGAAGAGTGCGTTGCCGGCCCACTTTAATCTGACGGGGGATTGGGGCGTCTGGTTCCGCAGCCAGATTGCTGATGCGGCTGAGTACGGTGGGACGCCGGGTGGAAATCCTGACATGTTCTGGGATTCCGACTGGTTGTTTGTAAACGGTCATCCCTCCGACCTGAATGTCAGCAACCCCACAGAGGCCGATTGGCAGGCGGCCCTGGCCGGCAGAGCCAATGATGACGACCGCGTTCTCCAGAACTTCATTTGGGTGGATCCCGACTACATCGGCGGCGTCCGGCCCAACTGGACCTGGCTGAACACTGAGCAACCCGACGATCGGGATTTCCTGGCCAAGACCTTCAATCTGGTCGACGATAAGATCACCTTCCGGCTGTACGAGCGGGAAGCCGGTGTCTATAACGGGCGGATCGACGTGATCTGCTTTGCCAGAACCGGCCATCCAGACAAACCGGGCTTCGTGGACTACGTGCCGACGGACGCGGACTTCCTGGCATCTGTGCCCGAACCGTCATCGCTGCTGCTGCTGCTTGCGGGCACGATGTTCCTGAGAAGGCGGTCGTAGCCGAGCCTGTCCGGTACAACCCGGATGGTTGTGAGCAAATCCCGATGATGAGCGACAGGTGGGCTGCAGTTACAAGTGATCACTGCAGCCCACCGATCGCCACGGGTCGGAGCCTGTGATCCGGTCGGTTCGCTGCGTTCAGGAGCAAATCTGTGCGGCAAGAGTCCGCAGCGATTAAGCCGGCAATCAGGCCCGTGCCCGAGCATAGCTCGGGCCGGTAGCTTCGCAGAGAACAGATTTCAGAAAAAACAGAAGACAGTGGAGGATGTGCCCATGCGCAATACGATCCTGGCCGTGGCGGGGCTGGCGCTGTGCTTGCCCGCGTTCGGACAGACAAATCTGCTGGTCAATCCCGGCTTTTCAGACCCGGTCGGACCCGGGGCCTGCGGCCCCGAGCGCGGCTGGCGAGACAAGACACACCCGACAGGCTGGCAATGCAGCGACTGGAACCGCTTCAGCCGCTGGTTTGCCAAGAACGAGGAAAACGACTGGGAACTTATCAACCTCTGCCCTGGAGGACCGAACGCGGACGGTTATTACGGAGCCCTCGAGAACGCCGACAAGCTGACCGCTGCCATGTACTTATACCAGACGGTTGCCGTGGAACCCGGCAAGACATATCGGCTTTCGGGTGTGTGGGCCGCGATGTCCAGAATGCGGGCCGATGGTCGGTGGACGAAAATGCGCGCCCACGTTCAACTCATCGACGGCCCCGTGACGGGAACGGTGCTGAAGGACCGCTCCGTCATCGTCGGCGACCGCTATAGTTTCCCCTTCTTCGGCTGGGAAGAGTTCACGCCGTTGATCGCCACCCCCACAACCGCCGAGCTCACGGTGAAGATCTGGGCCGAGCAGTTGGCCCCCGCGACATGGTCTCACATGGAAGCGATCGTGGTGGACGACCTTGTCCTGGCCGAGGAGACCGACTGCACGCTTCAGCCGGAGATAGACAGCCCCACAAACGACGCCGGCGCCGCCGTCGGCGTCATCAGCACCCAGACCGGCGATCGCAGTGTCCCCCGAGCCAGTACGCAGACTCTGACTATCACGGGCTTGAACTTCACGCCCGATCAGATGGCCGTCAAACTCAAGCGGAAGGGCTCGGCAGATATCGTCGGCACGATCACCAGTTCGACGGCGACCAGTATCGTCGCCGATTTTGTCCTGCCTGCCGACATGGCCTTGGGCCCCTGGGATATCGTGGTGACCGGTCCGGGCTGCGTTCCGGCGGTCGCCCCGGGCGCGCTGGAGGTCTACCTGCCGGCTTTCAGCAACGGCAGTTTCGAGAGCCCGGCGGCACCTGCTTGCACCCCCACGCGGACGCCGGATTTCCCGACGGACTGGCTGGCCTGTGATTCCGGTCACTGGCGGCACGACACCATCTGGGGCGATCTTTATGTCCCCAATCCCGACATGCGGCAGAACTTCCTCAACCTCAACGGCTATACCATCGGGAACAACCCCTTGTCCTGGACGCCCACCTGCCCGGCGGACGGCAATAACTACGGTACGATGGCCCGGTTGACGGCAGGGATCGATACGAGCCGCAGTGCGACGGCGTTTCAAACCTTCAGTGTCACGCCGGGTCAAACGTACACTTTCAGCGGGCTTTTCGCCTGGAAAACGGCCCTGGGTATTGCCCGAATGGGGCTTCTGGACGGCGACAGCTCGGTGCGCATTTCAAACCTGACCACCTCGCCGACCAATAACAAGATCCTGGTGAACGTCACCTCGGGCACCAGCTTGTCCAACTGGAAGTTCGCTTACTATAGCGCGGTCGCGAACACACCCCGAATGACCGCTTTCTTCTTCTGTGAACAGAAGGACGTCACCAGCACCGAAATCTCTCTCCATGCCGACGCGCTCTCGGTCAAACCGTGCGTGGACAGCTTCACCCTCAACGGCACCATCACCCCGTCGCAAGGCGAATCCGGCAAGGTGGTGCAGATCACCGCCATTCCCGGGAGCGGCCTGGTATCTTCACCGGAACCTCCGGTTGTGATCCTGGTCGGGCCGGCGGCAATCATGGCCACAAACGTGCAGGTCGTCGGGGGAACCAGCATCCGCTGTCAGCTTGATCTGACCAATGCCCCCGTGGGCACCTACAACGTCGTGGTTATGCAACAGGGTTGCGTCAACGACACTTCATTGCAGAACGCGTTCCAGGTCGTCCAACCGTATGCGGTCCAACTCAACAGCATCAGCCCTGCCCATGCGACAAACGACGGACCCGCGGTGGTGACCCTTACCGGCACGAACCTGGAGGGTCTCAACGGCATCAAGCTGGTACGCGACACCGGCGGCAGCGAGATCATCGGCACTCTCGGCCCCGCCGGCTCCAACCAGACCGAGCGGACGGCCACGTTCGACTTGAACGACAAGGAAATGGGTCGTTACAACGTAGTGCCCATAGTGGTTGGCGGTGCCACGCCGCTGTATCGAGCATTCCTGGTGGTGGCTGCCGCGCCCTCCAATCTCAGTTTCGAGATCGGCACTAATCCCAACGACCCGCCCGGCGGTCCCTGCGTCAACGGGACCTATGACCGCTCGCGGGCCTTGCACTGGGACACGGTCCCGGCCGAAATCAGCTGGATGCGGGATACTCGCGTCTACTTCTCGGCCCCCTGCCCCCAGGAAGGTGATCACTATGCGAGTTTCACCGCATACGACACGGTCGTCTTGCGGGCTTTCCAGACCATCAAGGCTTCGATAGGTCAACGGGTTGACGCCTCCGCATACCTGTACAATAAAATAGCGGATACCTCCATGTCTCACCCCACCCGTCTGATTCTGCTTGACGGTGACGAGAACGGCACTGAGTTGGCCTCCGTTGAGGTGGTATCTCCCATGGCAACCTGGCAGCAGGTCCAGGTGAGCGGCACGGTCTTCAGCGGATTGGCCACCGTAATGGTCGAGACGATAGGATCCGTCGGCCGTGCCGTGAGCCACGTCGACAACGTGGGCATTGCTCTGGTTGGAGGCTGCTCGCCGGTCGAAGTCGACGCAGACAACGACAGCGATGTGGATCAGGCGGACTTCGCGGCCTTTCAGGTGTGCTTCGCCGGGGAGGGTGTGACGACGTTGCCCGATGCGCCTTACTCATGCAGGTGCTTCGATCACGATCGCGATCTCGACGTGGATCTGGCGGACTACATGGCGTTCGAACGTTGCTCGACGGGACCCGGCATACTGCTGGACGTGCACAACCCGCCCGAAGGGTGTGTGCCTTGAGCCGTCGGACAGGGATTCGCGGGGGTTGGGCAAGCCGTTGAATGCCGCCTGACCGGCTGCTGCCGTTGAAACACGTCCCTCTTTGCCGGGGTCGGTCGGTACCGGACGGCCACGGCAAAGGGGGCGTGGGTTGCTGAAATCGTCGGCAGGGGTTTGTCGCCTTCCACGTGTCCTTGTCTGAACCGCCGGCGTGCCTCTCTTGACACTTTTCGCTGCCGCCGCTTCAATTCCATCGGCCGCTGATCATACTGCGGTCTGCGAGCACCTAGCGAGGAATACCATGGCCAAGGTCAAAGCATTCGCACTCGGTTTGGATTTCGGGACCAATTCGGCTCGGGCGTTGATTGTCGATCCGGCCAACGGGAAGGAGGTCGCCACGGCCGTGGCGGGGTATTCGAGCGGCGAAGCCGGCATCATCCTCGACCGGCGTGATCCGAACGTCGCCCGACAGCACCCGGATGACTGGCTGACGGCGATGTGCAAGTGTACGAAGGACGCCCTCAGGAAGGCCAAGGCGGTCAAAGGCTTCAAGCCCGAGGGAATCATAGGGATCGGCGTGGACGCGACTGCCAGCACACCCCTGCCGGTGGACGCGACCGGCGAGCCGCTGGTCCGGCAAAGAAGATTCGCCAAGAACCTCAATGCCCTGGCATGGCTGTGGAAAGATCACACGTCGTTTGCCGAGGCCGCCCAGATCACCGCCGCGGCCTCGAAGGAACACCCTGAATACCTCGCCAAGTGCGGCGGCACATACAGCAGCGAGTGGTTCTGGTCGAAAGCGTTGCACTGCATCCGCGTCGCACCTGAGGTCATTCAAGCGACGGCGGCGTGGGTCGAGCAGTCGGACTTCATCCCGGCCGTGATCACCGGCAACAAAAACCCCGCCGAATGGAAACACAACATCTGTGCCGCAGGTCACAAGGCGATGTATCACGCGAGTTGGGGCCTGCCGGCCGCGGACTTCCTCGATCGGATTGATCCGGCTCTCGGCGATCTGCGGCGGCGCGGAACATATGAGAAAGCCTACTCCTCGAACGAGCGGGCCGGCATGCTGTGCCCGGAGTGGGCGGCCAAGATGGGCTTGCCCGCGGGCATTCCGGTGGCCGTCGGGTCGATTGACGCTCATCTGGGCGCGGTGGGCGCGGGCGTCAAGCCCGGCTCGCTGGCCAAGATTCTCGGCACCAGTTCCTGCGACATGATGATCCACCCGAACACCAGCCCTCTGCCCGACATCCCCGGCCTGTGCGGGATCGTGGACGGGTCCATCGTCCCCGGCTACTTCGGCCTGGAGGCCGGCCAGTCG
>DAOOIV010000019.1 GCA_035384605.1 Phycisphaerae bacterium | reverse complement strand
CCGGGACAATGAGCGCAGAACAGGAGTTCGCGACGATGAGAACCGTCGCCGGTTCGTTGGTCTCTTCCGTCGCGACTGGTGTGCGTTTCAACGAAGCTTTTCCGCCGGCGACCAGACCAACCTCGCTTGCCATGGGGCCATCCTCGCGGCGGAATGACTCTCTTCGTTTTGCGTGCATGTTTCTGCAGAAGTGCAGAACTCGTTCAGCACCAAAGACTTGCACGCGTAATTCACCTGTCCCGTTCAGGTTGCGGCCGAAGGCCGCCTTGGGGATTCTGCTTTGCATGTGCGGGTGTACGCCGACCGAGTGTCAGAGACGCCGCTTTTCGCCCGAGCCACAAGCCTATTTCTGCGGATTCAGCGTGCCAAACCAGGGACGCTGCCATTCGACGTGTCCGTCGAACATGGTGACGTTGATTCCGCCCGAATGGCAAGGCCCCTTGGGAATAAGCGTCAAGCCATTCTCATGTACAAAGTCGAGCTGATAAGTGCCCTTCTTCCACTGTCCGGGCTTCAGCGTCCTGGCCAGCTCGAGCGGGGCTTGAGGGTCCCAACGAAAAGCATCACCGAAAGCCCACTCTCTGGCCGGCTGTCGAATGAGCGAAATCTTCTTGGGTGCCGCATCCTTCGTCAGCACCGTCGGCGACGCCAAAGGCGTGAAAGGCGGTTTCGTGTTATTCCAGTAGTGGTCTGGGTACCCGAAATACCAAGGCGGATTGGTGCCGTATTCCACCTGCGTGCTGTGATTCCGGTTCCAGTTGTTCAGAGCGTAGGTGAACGGACGCCGGAAATCGGCTTCCGCGAACGCCTTCTGGTAGCTGGCCGCCGTGAGCGTGTAGGCCGTCGGGCAACTGGCAACCTCGTCGGTCAGGCGACCCTGCCGTCCGCGATCATGAAAGTATCTCCGAATGAAGTGGGGAAGATGCCATTCCTCGTAATCCTTGGAAGCAACCTTCCCGGCCGTTTCAAGCTCCATGGCCCCATGAATCGGGCCGGGCAGCACATCCCTGCTGTCAAGCAGATACATCAAAGTTCCCTTGGCGAACTCCCGCTGTTGAGCGGCGCACACCGCTCGTCGCGATTGCTCGCGGGCCTTTGATAGCGATGGCAAGAGGATCGCCACCAGCAGCGCGATGATCGCCACCACCACTAGGACTTCAATCAGCGTGAAGGCGGATCGACCCCAACTGGCTTGCCTACCTCGTGCCCCCGTCCTGCGTTGAACAAGATCAGCCATACCTGCCTCGCTCCTGCCTCGTCGGGCGCGGGATCGCCACGAATTGAATCTCCCGCTCGGCGAGCCGCACCGAGATGCCGGCAACGCATCTGTCTCGCTTCGAACTGATGCCCATATCGTACCCGAGAAACGTTATCAGAACAACCGGGTTTACTCGTCGTGTCCGTCGGCCCTTTCCCCAGATGCCGGCCGGCCATGGGGTAAACAAGGCGCCCGGCAGATCCGTCAGAAACCCCTGGAGTACTCATGAACCGCATCTACCAGGGCTCTGGCGTTTTCCACAGGGGTGTTCGGCAACACGCCGTGGCCGAGATTGAAGATATGTCCCGGCCGCCCGGCGGCCTGATCCAGGATGATCTTGGCCTGGCGGCGTATCTCGTCAGCAGAGGTTAATAACACGTTCGGATTCAGATTGCCCTGGACGCCGACGTCGTACCCGATCGTTTTCCAGGCCTCGGCCAGGTTCACCCGCCAGTCCAGACCGATCACGTCGCCGCCGGCCTCACGGATCGCCTTGAGCATGGAACCGGTATTGACGCCGAAGTGAATCACGGGCGTGCCCGCACTGACGGCCCGGATTAGCGACTGCGTGTGCGGCAGCACGAAGCGGCGATACTCCTGCTCGTCGAGGCAGCCGACCCAACTGTCGAAAACCTGCACGGCCTGTGCGCCGGCCGCGATCTGACCGTTCACATAATCGGCCGACGCCCGGACGATCCGCTCGAGCAGTGCATTCCACGCACCCGGGTCGTCGTGCATCAGCGACCGCGTCCGGGTAAACTCGCGACTGGCCCCGCCCTCGATCATGTAGCTGGCCACGGTGAACGGTGCGCCGCAGAAGCCGATGAGCGGAATGCCGGGCGCCAGCTCGCGGCGGGCAATCCGAATGGCCTCGAAAACAAAGGAAAGCGAATCGTCGACATCGACCTCTCTAAGCTGATTCACGTCGACGCCGCTTCGCACCGGCCTGGCGATCGAGGGCCCTTCGCCCTTGTTGAACGACAGCCCCACGCCCATCGGCTCGACGATCAGCAGGATGTCGGCAAAGATGATCGCCGCATCAACACCGAGCTGCTCGACGGCCATCACGGTAACCTGGGCGGCCAGTCCCGGCGTCTTGCACAACTCCAGAAACGAGACCTTCTCGCGAATCTCGCGGTACTGACGCTGGTATCGCCCTGCCTGACGCATCAGCCAGATCGGAGTGTAATCCGCCTTCTCGCGGCGACAGGCACGGAGAAACGGGCTGTTGTGAAGGACTTCGCAATCCATGGCGTCTGCTTCGTCTCTGCCTGACCAGACATATCTGGAACGAGGTGCGGCGGATAAACTGTCGGGCGATACTCAGGCTGGACAACCCAATCACCGGCGGCCAGGCTGCCGGCGGCAACCGTCGGCCGGATCAAAGCGAGACCGTTCTGCCGCTCCGGGACGACTCGTAGATCGCCAGGATGATCTCCACCGCTTTGCGAGCCTCGCGGCCGGAAATCGGCGGCTCCTTGCCCGCATCGAGGGCAGCGAGGAACTCGGCGAAGTTGGCGCGGTGATTGTCCGCGGTCATCCCTGCAGACGGATTGGCCGCCCCGACCGAAACGCCTGGGAACTGAAGATACTTCTCGCGGATCCGCGCGTCCTCGGGCGTCTCCTGGGCGAATTGCCAGAAGAAAAACTTGTTGTCGGCCATGGCCGCGGTTCCGCGATCGCCGGCTACCTCGATGATTCGGAAGTGCCCCGGCCACATGCTGGTCGCGCAGGCGATGGTACCAATCGCCCCGTTGGCGAACTCGATCGCCGCCACGCCGGTATCCTCAACCTCGATCCGCTCGTGGGCCAGCGTCCGGCAAAAAGCGGTCACCGCCTTGACCGGCCCCATCAGCCATTGAAGCGTGTCGATGGTGTGAATGCCCTGATTCATCAAGGCCCCGCCGCCGTCAAGTGCCCAAGTACCGCGCCACCCGCCGTTGTCGTAGTAAGATTGCTCGCGCCACCAGGGACCATAGGCCATGCCGAAGGTCATCCGTCCGAAGCGACCGGCATCGACGGCCTTCTTGAACAACTTGGCCGTCTCCTCATGACGCATGTTGAAGATGCCCCCGACGGTGGTGCCGGCTTTGTCGTGGGCCTCCAGGATCCGGTCGATCTTTTCCAGTGTGATCTCGATGGGCTTTTCGACCACGCAGTGCTTGCCGTGCCTGGCAGCCGCGATGGCCACCTCACCGTGCAGCCCGCTCGGCGTCGCCACCGTGATCACGTCGATGTCATCGCGGGACAGCAGCTTCTCCAAGCTGGTCTCGGCCCCACACCCAAACTTGCCGGCCAAGGTCTCGGCCGCCGACGCAACCTGATCACAAATAGCCAGCAGTCTCGCGTTCGGCAGACCCTTAATCGCCTCGGCGTGAAACTTGCCGATCATGCCGGCCCCAACCACACCGAATCCGTATGTCTTGCCCATTACCATCAAACCTCGTCTTTGCTCGCCCAAAAACGGCAGGCAAGGCCCACGCCACTGAAAACCGACGACTGAGAACTGACAACTACTTCTTCACCCTCAGCCACCTCAACCGCAGCCGATCCCTCAGGAACTCCGTGAGTCGCAACGGAAACCGGGACACGTTCGTTTCGAAGGACAGCCGCCGCGATCGTTCACTGATCTCCTCGGACCCCGGACGCCATACGTGGAGCCGGATCGCCAGGTCTGCCACGAACGAATACCACTTTCGCCCCGCCGCGTTCATTGTCGCTGCTCTGTAGGGGTGGTCCCCAAACATGATCTCCCACGTAGCCCATCGCCCTGGAGGCTGCGTTCTTGTCAACAATTCGCAGCCCCGCCGCTAGAGCGACGGGCCGTCAGGGCTGACGGCTAAGAGCTAATAGCTTCTTCAAGCCATCTTCCGTTGCACGGCCAGGTGCGTCGTCGCCAGCACTTCGTCGGCTGAGCGCGATTGGCTCGGCATCGGCCACAACTGCTGCCGCTTGATGACCGTTGCTCCGGCCGCGTAATAGTCGCTCACCTGGCTCGGGCCGCCCTCGACCAGGTCGCCGCCTTCGTAACCGATCCGATTCAGCCAATCGGACACGTCGTGCGTGTACTCGGCCGGAAAAATCGCGACCGTGCACAGCTCGTATCTGGAACCGGAAATCCTGGCTAAATGAACCTTCATCCGGCACGGCGGCGGAGTGCCGGCCGCCTCACGAACCAGGGTCTGGAAGTCCTCCTCGGCCAGGCCCGGCTCGTCACGATAGAAGAACAAACCGTCTTCCTTCAGAAACGTCTCCCGCGACACGCCCTGCAGTTCCATCGTGCCGTCCGGCATGGCCCGGTGAATGCGGTATACCTTGCCGTCGGCATACCGCTGCGACTCCAGTAGGACGGCGATCTCATCGGCCGTGTATCCGACGGCCACCTGATCGCCAAAATCAAACACGTACAGCCCCCGGTACTTCTCCGGCGATTCAAGTTCGGGCAGTCTCATGGTCGTATCTCCCCGGTCAGCGTGCCCCAAGACCAAGGTACGCGGAACGAGAGCGGTGGTCAAGCAACAGGTCCAAGGCGGATCGCCTTTTTGCGGGCCGTAACCCAAGCGCACCGCGATCCGGAAACATGCGCGCAAGCCGCACAGATCTCTGGCCGTAAGGTTCCAAGGCGGACGCAATACCGATCGCATGTTCTGATGCCTCATTCGGTCTTCAAGAAGAGTCCGGGAATACTCGACCGCGGCCGCCGGGTTGCAGAAGGCCGCTCTGCCGCCGCGCGTCGCCAAGCAGGCAAGGGTCGAATACGCTCATCCGATCCGCACTTCGCAGCGGTTGCGATCGAGATGATCGACAGCCACCTCGATATCGAGGAACTTTTGAATGAGGTCCATGTGTGTCGTCGAATGGAGGGTCAACGGCGTGGTTCGGTAGCGGCCACGGCCGGCGATGGCCAACGGGAGCATGATCTGGTCGGCCAGGTATTCGCCTACCGGGACATCTGCCTTCAGCCAACGCTGATATGCCTGCAGCGCATGCGTGGCGACGGCTTCGGCTGCCCGTCCCAGTGCTCCAAAGCCGGTAAACACCTCGGCCACGTTCTCGGCCTCAACCTCGATGATGACGACGTTGCCGGGGCCACGGGGGTGTGCAACGTTCTCGACGCTATAGCACGACTCGCCCCAATTCGTCCCCTTACGTAAGACGTTGATCTCGCGCTCAGCTATGTGGCCGGGCAGGTTGGACACGACGGCACGGCCACACCGGCGGATGATCTCGCCGCGTTCCGTAAGCTCAAAGCCCTTCAGCTCCCTGGCAGGTTCGATGGAGATCGTGAACTTCCCGCCGCCGGCCGGGTAGAAGCCGGGACGCTCCAGCTCCGCCGATACCGTCGGTCCCATCCGGTTGACCAGCGGGATGAACGCCTTGGCCAGGAAATCGAACGGCGGGGCAAACGGGTTGTGCGTGCCACCCTCGAAAGTCAGCCGCGACGGGCCGGAGGCCGTGAGCAGGGCGGGCAGGACCGTTTGCAGAACCA
Source organism: Phycisphaerae bacterium (assembly GCA_035384605.1). Taxonomy (NCBI): domain Bacteria; kingdom Pseudomonadati; phylum Planctomycetota; class Phycisphaerae; species Phycisphaerae bacterium. The sequence goes on along the minus strand of DAOOIV010000019.1, from coordinate 52,918 downwards.
GCGTCGTACTGCCGGCCGTACCGATGCTGAAGGAGTATTCGCCCGGTTGAACCTGCTTGGGATGAAACTCGACGACCTTCGAGCCGATATCCGCCCCACGCACGTCGGCTTGCGAAATCTGTGCCGCCGCCTGCACCGCGGTCAGGTGCTGGCGCATCAGCCCCGGCTTCTTGCGCCCCGCCCGGATCTTTTCGATCCGAAACGCCCGCCCCGTTACCATAGCCAACGCCAGCGACGACCGCAGTATCTGCCCGCCGCCTTCACCGAATGAACCGTCAATGGTCAACATTCAATCATCCGCCTTGTCCGCACACCTGCTCATCAAACAAACGTTGAGCTCTTCCGGGTACTCACTAACAACACAATGTCTTCTGGCGCGTTGCGGGTTGAGGATTCCTATCATCATTATCGTCGAATGCGGAACGGATTCTGCCAAGACCCGCGGCCCGGAACGAATTCCGGGCCGAGCGGATGATGAAGACCGTGGGGACGAGCCCCACCCCTCGTCAAGGGCAATCAGGCCTTCTCGCTGAAGTCCTGCCACTCGATCCCGACCTTGCCGAGAACGTAGCCGACCTCGCGCAGGTAGTCGCCGTAGGTGACGACGGCGTGGAAGCCCTGCATCTCCCGGGCCATACGCCGCCAGTCGCCGTCGATGGCTACGTCCATCTGCGAGCGGCACATGTCGTAGTGCGGGCTGTCGACGATCCTGCCGCGGAAGCCGAACCACTTGGTGCAGTTCAGATTCGGAATGATGACGGTGACGACCTGGCCCTTATCGTATTCCACCTTGGTGGCGGTGCCGTAGTCCGACTCAAAATGGGTCATGATCTTCGTCGGGGCGTAGTCCCGGCCGTTCATTCGCCGCGGGGCGGCGCAGTGGGCCAGGGTAATGACGCCGTCGTGCGGAAAATGCGTATTACAGACGAACGACGGCTTGCCCGAGATCCAGCGCATCAGCACCCCCGGAGCCGTGTGCGTGTAATCGGTGTGGCAGAAGGCGGTGAATCCCTCATCATTCAGCATACTTAGCACCAGACACGGCGCGGTGTCGAGCAGGCCGATCAGCGATCCCATGCAGTGAGCAACACCGAGGTTGGCGGCGCCGTTGGCCTTCATGATCTCCTTGAAGATGCGCAAGGCAAGGAATGAGTTCTCGACGAATCGCTTTTCGATACTCGAATCCACATTGGGCTGTGCCAGGAACTCGTCCGCTTGTCGTCGGATTTCCTTCATCGCCGACTCGTCCTTGCGGGCTTTGGCAAGCTGCTCGGCAACGTCCTCGTCCGGCACGGTGATCAGCTCGTAGCCCCAGACCTGCTTGACATGGTCCGGTCCTTTCTGTTGGCCCGGGACGCTGTACGCCCGCAGGCCTCCAATGGCCACGCACCTGGTGCCTTTGGCGTTCTTTAGGCCGTGCAAGGCCCGCAACCGCCACAGGATCTCGCCCGCGTCATCAACCACGATGTCATCGACCCCGATTCGCGTCTCTTTGATCAGATCCTCATTCTTGCGGAGCCATCGCCAATGAACGATCTCGTAATACAGGTAAACGGGGCCGGATTTGTGCCGCACGAACATGACGACCGGTTTGCCTGAGGCGGCAATCGTCTCCAGCCATGCCTGGTCGCCGCCTGCGGCGAAGAGAACGATCGCGTCGGCATCACTGCTCGCAACGCTCTTGGCTTGGTCAGGGCCGGCAACCATCGCCGGCGGCTGCATCTCCAGCCTGAACTCCGCTTGTGACGACAACTTTGCGAGATCCTGCTCGACGCGGGCAACCTCCGCGGCCAGATCCTCTTCGGTGAGGATGCCGCCGTACGGCCGCCAACTGGTCTTCTCGCGCCGCTGCGGGATGCTGTACATCAACGCAGGCTTGACCTTGAGCGGAGCCCCCATCGGCAAGCCGGAGCCGGCCGATTGGCCTGCCTCGGCCGCCTGGGCTCGCGAGGCAGCAAGCATCGCCAGCCCGCCCACCGCCGCCGCCCCGCCGATGCCGCCCAGCAGACTCCGACGACTGATCCCGGCCGCGCGCTCATCCGGATGACCGCAGCAAGCGCCGCCCTTACTGCCTGAATCACGATTGATGTCGTGTGAATCGAATTGCATTGCGGGTGCCTCCTAATTGATCGCGAACCGTCACTTCGAAATGCCACAGCGTTGCGTCATGCCGCGCCGGGGTCCATCTTACCCCAGATCGATTGTTGACACACCAGCCGGCATTTCGGATCGGCCGACTGACACGGTTGGACGCCTGGAGGCCTTTCCGATACGCTAAGAATGTGCGTGAAAACGGTAGGGCATGGTCGGAGCCACCGAAGGTGGCGGAGACCTGCCGGTCTTGGCTCGGTCTGACAAGCTCGAAGCCCAGACATGCCATAGAACATGACCTTGCAGGCATCCTCATAGAAAGGAACACCCATGAAGCGTCGTGATTTCCTCCGCAAGTCTGCGGCCGCTGCGGCGGCCGGCGTCTCGTTTCCGTATTTCGTGCCCAGGCACGTTCTGGCGGCACCCGGCAGGCCGGGTGCAAACGACCGATTCAAGGTCGGCTTCATCGGCTGCGGCGGCCGGGCCCACGCTCTCATGAATACGGAACGGCTCTCCGACCATGCCGACATCGTGGCCGTCGCCGACTGTTTCCTGACCCGCATCGACGAGCGGGCCAAGGCCACCCCCGACGCTGATAAGTGGGTCAGATACCAGGACTACCGCAAGATGCTCGAGAAGGAAAAGCTCGATGCGGTTTTTGTCCCCACCACCACACATGCGCGGGTGCTGGCCTGCATCACCGCAATGGAGGCCGGGTGCGACGTCTACGCGGAGAAACCTTTTGCCCTGACGATCGCCGAGGGCCGCTCGCTGGTCAAGGCGGTCAAGAAGTACAAAAAAGTACTCCAGGTCGGCACGCAACAGCGAACCATTCCGATCAACGCCTGGGCCAGCAAACTGATTCGCGACGGCGGAATCGGCAAGCTCAAGGAGGTGCAAGCCCCCAACTTCATTGGGCCGGATCGCTGGAAACCACTACCCGCCGAGGAGATCCCGCAAGGCCTTGACTGGGACCTGTGGTGCAACCAGACCGAGTTGCGGCCCTACCACAAGGAGCTGCATTACGGCTGGGCCAAGTGGTGGGACTACGACGGCGGCGGCAAGTCCTGGGGCGTCACCGGCTGGGGCACCCACGCCTTCGACCAAGCCCAATGCGGAATGGGCGCCGACGACACCGGTCCGATCGAAATCTGGCCGGAGGGCGCCGACGCGGCGGGCAACGTCAAGGTCACGATGAAATACGCCAATGGCACACTCTTGAAATGCCACAATCCGCTGCGGTTGAAGGACGATAAGGGCAACAACGTGTACCACGACCTCGGGGCGATCTTCGTCGGCGAGAAGGCCACACTGGAGATCCGCCGCGGAAGCCTGGTCTGCGATCATCCCGAACTGATCAAGGATGCCCCGCCGGGTTACCCGGCGGCCACTAACGGCGAGGTGGTCTGGCATATCAAGGACTTCTTCGACTGCTGCCGAAGCCGCAAGCAGCCGGCCGCCCACGTCGAGGCCGCTCAGCGGGCCACCACTCTGTGCTATCTGGTGAACATCTGCCGGGACATGAACCGCAAGCTCAAGTGGGATCCGAACGCCGAGAGGTTCGTCGGCGACGATGAGGCCAACAGGGAACTCTCACGCCCGAGGCGCAAGGGATATGAACTGCCGAAGGAATTCACATGATTAATATTGTTTTCATGATCTATTCGTAGTAAAGGCTTCATTGTGCTGAATGCTGTGCGATGAAGCGAGCGACTGCGGCGGGGTGCGTCAAATTGATGAAATGCCCTCCGTCGGCAATCGACTGCTCGGCCTGCACACCGCCAAGCGGGATCATGTGGTCGCGTCGGCCGTGAATCTGATGCACCGGGCAGTCGAGCCGGGAGGGGTTCCTCCAACCCAAGATCATGGCAGCCTGCCGTCGGAGTTGGACAATCGGCACGTCCCGGCACATGTCCAGAAGCAGCCGATGGTGTTCGTGGCCAATCCCTTCCATTCGGGCAACCACTCGGCTTACCGGTCCGGAGATGCCACGGATGACCGTATCGGGTACCAGCTTGGCGGGGTGAAAGATCAGCCAATTCCGCTTTGGAATAGCAGCCGAACTGCGGCAACTGGCAATGAGGATGACACGCTTGCAGTTGCACCGGGCAGCCACCTCGCAAGCCAGCATGCCCCCGAAAGAAACCCCGCCCAGAACGCAGGGAGTCCGCCCAAGCCCCAAATCGGACACCACCCGGGCCGCGTAAGACGGCAGATCCTCGCCATCTCGCGGGACGGGCAGCCTTGGACACTCGAAGCGGACACCAAAGCTGCTCTGGGGGGAGAAAAGACGTTCGTCACAAGCCATACCCGGAAACAGAATCAGCCTTTGCAACGCCATCACAACTATTGGAGCGGCATACCCCTTCCCTGGTAACCCGCTTGCTCTTGATAGGCCAACAAGCACCAGCGGCAGGCAAATCGCCAGACCAAGTCCTAAGATTTGGTCCTATAAGCGCTTGCGGGATGCCGGCAAAATCGCCAATGCCAACACTGGCAACAACTTCCGGTTGCTCAGACACTGTGGTCTTTGTAGGATGACCAGTATAGGAGGCAAGGTCGGCCATGGCATGGTCTGACCGGCGAGGGGTGGTTTCGCGAAATAGTCCACATTTTGCCTGAGGACACCTGAGATGTTCATGCAACGCTTGCTCAGCCGCACGGTCCTGGCTGTGACGGTAATCAGTCTGTTGTGCCCGATGCTGATGGGGCCGGGCTGTCCCAATCTCGAGATGATACCGCTGAACAATGATCCCGAAGCCTTGCAGCCGCCGGACGACTCTTCGGGCAGCAGCACACCGGCTACCTTGCAGATCTACGCCGGTCCAGATCGTGAGGCCACGGTCGGTTCCCCCATCACCCTGTCTGCCACGGTCGAAGGCGGAGAAGAACCTTATCTCGCCTCCTGGTCGCCGGCCTCGGCATTGAGCGACGCCAACACCCTCTCACCAACATTCGTCCCCCCGGCCGAGGGCGAATACGAATTCACTCTGACGGTCGCGGATCGCAAAGGGCTTGGCGGCAGCCGCACCGTGAAGGTCAACGCCCTGGATCATGCCACTCTGGCAAGCCTCAAATGGGCCCCCAACTTCAGCGATGGCGGTTACCAGTTGATCGCTGCGTTCACCAAGCCGTTGGACAAACCCACCGCTGAGAACGTCAACAACTACCGCACGACCCCCAAGGCGGATGATACGCGCGCGGCCTCGCCCCGTGAGATTGTCGCCAAGGTGAGTGTGAAGCCGACCAGTGCGACCCTGTCTTCCGATGGCTTGGTGGTGACGTTGCTGTTCGACAGCACCACGCTGGCCAGAAACACGCGTTTCGACATCAGTGTCAGCAACGGCATTCTCGGGGCTGACGGGGTGGCGGTATCGGAAATCAAGGGCCTGCCGGCTGCCGCCGACAGTGCCGACACGAAAGCCCCGACCGTCGTCAGTCGCCGATGGGTCACCGGCACGAGCGTAAGCGACGCGGAGACCGCCGCGGAAGACAAGATCTGGGAAAACAGCGGCGTCCATACCGAGGTCTCTTACAGCTACATCCTGCAAGTGGTTTTCAGCGAGACGATGGATCCCGTGCCGGCCGTGAATCCGGCCGCTTATCGCATCCAGGAAGGGACCAACCGATACGCTCCGGCGATCGTGGAACTCGCCAACGACGGTCGAACTGCCACGCTCATCTTCACCGATGGGCCGTTGTCCCAGGAAAGCAAGCTCGACGTGGGGTTGACCCGTTTGCGCGACATGAACGGGCTCGACTTGGTCCTCGATGCGAGCAAGTCTGTTGCTGCCAACGCCGACGACAAGGTCGCGCCCAAGATCGTCGCGGAATCGGTGCGATTCCTGAGCAGCAGCGGCGAGGGCTATCGTGTGGAGATCACGTTCGACGAGCCCATGGATCGGAAGACATGCGAGACCGCCGCGAACTACCTGCTGGACGGCCACGCGGCCTCGACGGCGGAATTGGGCAGTGACGGCCGCCGCGTGGTGCTGACATTTGAAGGTCTCGCCGCGACCACTAACAGCAAACTGAGCATTCCGGCAAACAAAGTGAAGGACATTAACGGCGTCTCCCTCGCGGCTCAGAACAATCTCAGCATCCTCTCCGCCGACGACCCCATGACCCCAAGGGGCGTCCCGACGCTGACCTGGCTGCCCGGCGATAAGACCACGGGTTATGAAATCTGGGCCGAGTTCCCCCTGATCATGGACCGGGCAACGGTGGAAGACGTCAGGAACTGGCGCATCACGGGTACCGACCTCAATCCGAAGTCGGTGGTTTTGCACTCGACCACAAACGCGGCCGCCGGCACCATTGCCGGGCAAACCGCCAAGATCACCTTCTGGGATCCCGGCCTGACCGACCAGACGGAGCGAACAAGACGCGCGCGGCTCTTGAATCGACGCACGCAATTGGACGTCTCAGTGGGAGCATCCATACGGGACATCAGCGGAACGGCGATCGGGCAGGTGAGCATCCCCGTCGTCGCCAACGAGAATGACGTCACGGGTCCGCGCTTGGTACCTCTGCCGGGGCAGACCGAAGCCAAGCCGATCTGGGGCGACGTCCTGAAGAGCGAGTACGGCAAGACTCACTACAGCGTGTCTCTGGCTTTCAGCGAAACCATGGACAGCCTCTCCGTGCTGAATTCCGAGAACTATGTGCTCGGCGGCGTTCGACCCACGGCGATTCAATTGGATCTCGACGGCCGGACCGTCGTGCTGACCTTCGCAAAACTCACGACGCCGCTGGGCAAGTCGGACCAACTGCGACTGTACAGCACCCTGAGGGACATCAACGGGCGCGCCAACACCAGCGTGACCCCGATGACCATCTTGCCCGCCAGTGAAACGACGCCCCCGACGATCGAGTCGCTATACTGGCTGGCCGACAGTCGGCCCTACCGGGTCGTGGTCAAGTTCAGCGAAGTCATGGACCGGGATTCGGTGGAAGTTGTCGACAAATGGCTTCTCCTCGACTACGGCGGCATCGATCGGAAACCCACGCAGGCCGTGCTGAATCCCTCAGAGCCCACAACGCTCGTTCTCACCTTCGAAAACGGGGTTTTCGCGACCGACTCGGTATTGTCGCTGGACGGCGAAATCCATGACATCAATGGGAACGCTTATGACGGGTCAGGTGGCGGAATCGTCCTGCCGGCTGCGCCCGCCGACGACGCAAACGACGTTTCGGCCGCGCGACTTCTTTCGGCCACGTGGATGGTAGATTCCAACTTGGGATACCTGGTGCTGGTGGAGTTCAGTGAAGCCATCGACGCCGATCATGCAGGAACATTCACCCTGGACGGAATCGGCCCGGCGTGGACCATGATCACCGATGGCGGGACCCTGGTTGTCGCGTTGTTCCCCGACCCGGCAACGCCGGCGGTTTTCAACCGTGACTCGCGAATCGCCATTTCGGGCTTGCAGGACATGAGCGGCAACGTGTCCACAACCATGGTGCGGAACGTCGCCGCCAACCCGCTGGATACTCTCGGGCCGACACCGCTGCGGGCCATGTGGGCGGCAGATTACGGCGACGCCCCCGCGGAGCAAGGTTATCAGGTTATTGTCGTATTCTCGGAAGTCCTTGACGCTCTTACAGCGCAGGTCGGTGCCAACTACCAGATCACCGGAACATTCTCGAAGCCGACGGAGGCAGCACTTAGTCCAACCGACGGGCGGACGGTCGTCTTGACCTTCCCACCGACCGTTTTGTACCGGAGCCTGGCAGCGACCGATACCCTGGACGCCAGCACCGGTAACTCGATCCTCGATGTGAACGGGGTATTCGGCTGGCAAGCCACTGTGGACATTACGCGCAACAGCGCCGACACAACCTCCCCGACGGTGGTGGCGGCGACGGCCGTGGGCGGAACCGGGGTCGAGATCCTGTTCAGCGAGGCTTTGGACCGCGTCTCGGCCGAGATGCTGGACAACTACGTGCTGACGGGCAATGTGTATCCGACGACGGCGTTGCTCAAAACCGATGGCCGGACCGTGACCCTGAGCTTCGACCAGTCGGTGAGCGGGAAGAATCTCCGCGTCAGTGCCCAGGATACGATCGCGGACGTCAACGGCAATCGTCTCAGCGCAACCGACGTGGGTCCGCTGTAACAGCCGGGCTTGACCCGGGCCGATCGTGGGAGCGAGGCACCGATAACTCCGCCCGAACGTTCGCCGGGCGGGTCCGTGATCGGTTATCGGGGGCAAAGGATGCTTGTTTGTCGAGACAACCGGCTCCTCGTAGAATGCCGGAGGATATAATCAGCAGTGGTGTTGAGCGGCACGCGCTGGGCCGTCGTCGGAGGGGTTGTTGGCATTCCGTATTGCATCGAAGGATATGATTTCCATGGCAAGAAAACATGTGGGGAAGCGAGTCGTTCTGGTTTTCTGGGCTCTTTGCCTGGGCACGCCCCTGCTTATGGGCCAGGGATGTTGTGAAGGTCTGTGGTTGCTCGGATTGCTTGGCGCGGGCCAGATGGCGGAACCCAGGTGCCCGACGCTGATCAACCCGCTGACCGTCGATGCGGGAGACGACTTGGCCGTCGCGGCAGGCGGTAACGTACAGTTCGGGGCCTCGGTCACGGGGGGAACCGTCCCCTACATCTTTGCCTGGTCGCCGACTACCGGTCTGAGCGATCCCAGCGCGCTCAGGCCAACCTTCACCGCGACAACGGCGGGGCAGTTCCCGTTTACCCTGACCGTCACCGACGCGGCTGGCTGCTCGATCAGCGATGCCTTGATTGTGACCGTCAGCGCCGGCGATGGAGATTCCGGCCACGGCATCGGCGGTGACGGCGGTGATGGCGGCGACTCGGGCACCGATGGCTCTTCGCAACCGCAGCCCCTCGTGGTAGACGCCGGCCCGGATCGTACGGGAACGGTCGGCGCGTCAATGCTGCTCCAAGGGTCTTTCACCGGGGGCACCGGGCCCTTCACCATTTCCTGGTCACCCGCTGGTTCCCTGATCGGACCGAATACGTTGACCCCGACATTCACGCCGACGTCGGCCGGGAATTTCACGTTCACATTGACCGTTACTGACGGCACCGGGGCCAGCGAAAGCGACTCCATGGTCGTATCGGTCTCCGCGATGACCTCGTTGAGCAGCCTGAGGTGGGGGGCGAACTTCGCGGGCGAGAGCTATCAGCTTCTGGCCGAGTTCTCGAAAGCGGTCGATAAGGCATCCGCAGAGCGACTTACGAACTATTGCGTCAGCGGGACGGAAACCCACCCGGTCAGCGCCGTGTTGTCTTCGGACATGCGCACCGTCGTTCTGGTTTTCGCGGACGTGAAACTCACAGCCAAGGCCGAGTTCGATATCAGTGTCGGAAGCGGTGTCCTCGACAGCAACGGCACCCGCATTCCGCAGGTCAAAGGCCTCGTGCCCGCGCCGAACACGGAAGACACAACCGCGCCGAAGGTCGCATTGATCCGCTGGGCCGTGAACTACAACGGCAGTTACGGGGTCGAGTTGATCTTCAACGAGGCGATGGATCAGTCGACGCTCGAAAACGCCCGGAGCTATGAGATCCATGACAACGGTGTCGCCGCCGTCGCCTTCGACGCTCAGATGGGCCTGGACGGCAAGACGGTTAACTTGGTGTTCTATGGAATACCATTGTCGCAGGCCGCCAAACTCAGCGTCGGCTTATTGACCATCCGCGACATCAACGGACAGAGATTGCAGCCTGTCGATCAACAGGCGATCTCGGCGAACAGCAACGACCTTGACCCACCGGTCGTGGTCGACAACTCGATCCAGTTCGTGGTCGATTATTCGGCAGGCGGATATCAGGTGGTGCTCGATCTGAACGAGGCAATGGACCGCGTCTCGGTCGAGGATCCGACGGCGTACCTTATCGACGGCCTGGCCGCCTCGGCGGCGAAGTTGGGCGACAATGGCCGCCACGTCACTCTCAAATGCGCGAACAACTCCTATGCGCCGACCAGCAAGCTCTCGATCCTGGGCAACAGGGTCAAGGACATCAACGGCCGGTATCTTGCCGCCCGGTCCAACTTGGCGATCCTGCCCGCTTCCAGCACCGGCGCGATTCCAAGCGTCCCTGTCCTGACATGGCTCAAGGGCGACGAGTCGACCGGTTATCAGTTCCTGGCGCGGTTCAACGAATCAATGAATAAGACGACGGTGGAAAACAAGAACAACTGGCGGATCAGCGGCACGAACATTCGTCCGACATCGGTTGTCCTCAGCACGCAAACCGTCGGCGACGAAATCGCCGGGCGCACCGCCAAGGTGACATTCGGCGATTTTGGCGACAGCCGCACCACTATGAGCCGCACGACCAGGGTTGATGTCTCCGTCGGCGACTCGATCACCGACATCACCGGGCAGAGACTCGCCCAGGTCACCTGCGCGATCGGGGCTCATCCCGGGGACACCGTCTCTCCCTTCGTGGCGGCCCCCTACAGCGGCCTGCCGGCCAGACCGGTGTGGGGTGACATCCTTTCGCCCGACGGATATCGCGGAGATACCTACGTCGTGTCGGTCGTATTCTCTGAAACCATGGACGCAACCTCGACAATGGACGCGACCAACTATTATCTGGTCGGCGTCCATCCGACGTCGGTCGTACTCGGCCCGAGGGGTCGCGAGGTGATCCTGACGTTCGCGAACATCCCCGGCGGCCTGACGTCGGCTGAAAAACTGAAGATCCTGGGCAACGTCCGAGACATCAACGGGCGGCGTACCTCAAGCGTGGTGTCGCTTCCGATCCAGCCCTCGCCCGATGACATGATGCCTCCGGGCGTCAGCGACATGTTCTGGGGAATCAACAAGGGCCCCTATGAAGTGGCCGTCACCTTTGACGAAATCATGGATGCCGAGTCCGCAACCAATGTGGCCGCTTACACGATTGATGGGTTGAATCCGACGGCGGCGATCATGCAGCCCGACGGAAAGACCATCGTTCTGGTCTTCGGCAACTCGTTACTGACTCCGTTGCTTGAGTTGAGCATCGTCGGCGAGGTGAAAGATCTCAACGGCAACGCCTACGACGGCTCCCACGGTGATGTGTCCTTGCCGGCGGCGCCGAGCGCACGACCCGAAACTGACCGGCAAGCGGCGCGACTGGCATCGGCCGTTTGGGCGGTCGACTCGCTCGACTATCGCATCTTGGCAACGTTCACCGAGGCCCTCAACGCCGGCACCGCAGGAAACCCCGACTATTACGAGGCTGCTGCGGGTTTCAATCGGTTCAAAGCGACCAGCGCCGTGCTGATGCCGGGTGGAATAACCGTGGAAACGGTGTTCGCCGATTTTGGCAACCCGGTGCCGGGGCAGTTGCCTCCCAGCCCCTTGAACAGGACGGCACAACTCAACGTCGTCCAGTCCATGGGCGGTGTGACGGACATGCACGGATGGTTGTCGCGTACCTCGATGATCGTCGGGGCAAACCCGCAGGATGTCGCCGCCATCGAGTTGCCGAACCCCGTCGCAACGTGGGCCGCCAACTTCGACCAGGGCGGTTATCGTCTGACCGTCACCTTTGCCGGAGAGGTTCTCGATGCTCGCTCGGCTGAAGAGACCCGCAATTACATGATTTCGAGGACCTTTGTCAACCCGACAAGCGCGAGACTCTCAGGCGTCGATGATTTGCCGCGAGGGATATACGCGGGCCGAACCATGTTCCTGACCTTCACCAAGAAGCCGATGAGCATCGATACGACGATCGAAGTCAGTGTGGGCGGCTCGATCACCGATATGAGCGGCAACAGTATGCCGCAGATAACTCAACTGGCGATCAACCCGAACCCTGAGGATACCACGCCGCCCGAGGCCTTGCACGCAGGCCCGGGCGCGCAACTTGGGCAGATCAAGGTCACATTCAGCGAAGCGATGGACGAGACCAGCACGGAATCGCCTCTCAACTACATGTTGCTCGTTGATCCCAACGATCCGCAGGCTCCCTTCTACCTTCCCTATGCGGTTTCGCTCGACAATGACGGCATGACGGCTTACGTGCAGTTTGATCTGATACCTCAGACCGGAATGTTCCTGCGGATCGCGGGTGTCCAGGACGTCAATGGACTGACGATCGTGGAAGTGGATCTGCGGCTCTGAGGCACCTTGATCGACAAAACCAAAGGCCCCGTGACGACCGGTCACGGGGCCTTTCTCGTTGATCAGGGTTTTCTAAGTGGCGTGGCTCTCTGGAACTCGCGGATCCGATCCAGCGCCACAATGCCGGTCGACGCGCCGGGGGCCTGGATGCAGTGAGCAGCGGTGGCGTTTCCCAGCAGGGCGGCCTCCGGCATACTCAGGCTCTCGTGCAAACCGCAGATGAAACCGGCACACCAACTGTCGCCCGCGCCCGTGGTGTCAACAACCCTATCCACTTTGTAGGCCGGCACGAGGTCTTCGGCACCGGAAGCGTCGCGGCAGAATGCCCCTTTCTCATCCATCTTCACAACGACGTTCCTGCAGCCGCGATCCTGGAAAGCCTTGGCGATGTCGGATGGGTCGCTCAGACCGGTAATGGCCTTTGCTTCCGGCTGGGAGGGAATGAAGTAGTCGAGTACCGGGAGGGACGGATAGATGTTCCGGTGCCACTGCTCGCGGGGGGCGCTGTCGAGATAGACGGTGTCCAATAGTGTCTTGGCCCCGAATCCCTGTGCGTCCCTGAGCAGACGCGCCGTCTGCTCGCCGTCGAACGTCGCCATCACCATCGTGCCGGTGACAAAGCAGAACTTCGCTCCGCGAATAATCTCGAGATCGATGTCCTCATACGCCAGCGTGCCGTTCGCCCCCATGGTGTGGAAGAAACTCCGTTGCCCACCTGTGAAGACGGAGGCGAAAGTGAACGGTGTGTGGATACCGCTGGTATGGATGACACCCTTCGTTCCCACGCCGTACTTCTTCAACTCGGCCACGACGAACTCGCCCAGAGCGTCGTTGCCGACCTTCACGATCGCGTCGCAGGCGACACCCATTTTGGCCAAGGCGATCGAGCAGTTGACGGCGTTTCCACCCGTGGTCAGGGTCAGCCTGTCAAACAAGCGAAGGCCGCCCGGAGGGGGATAATCATCAATCGTCTGGCCGATCGCATCCACGCAGCAGATTCCAACATTAACGATGTCACTCATCGCAGTGGCACCTCATACAAGGTCGCATGGACCCGCTCCGTCTCGGGCAGCAGAAACTCTTCGATCGGCTCGAGACCCGCCGGTTCCAGCTTCTCAAACAATGCCGCATCAATCTCCGGATCAAATCCGTACGTATTCCGCAGACGCTCCATTTCCGTCCAGTCCGCCAGGATGTACCGGATGCCCCGATTTCTGAGCCAGTGGATGATCTCCTGAGGATCACGCCGATCGCGAACGGCATCAGCCAACGGGTGGCGGTTGAATACCGTCGCATAATCGCACGGAGACACCACGTAGTACGAACGGGCCTCGCCGACCAGCATGACCACCGTTCCGGGCGGTCTGGCATTCACCGGCTTCAGCGTCCGGGTGCCGGGCCACTGCCCGCTCATGAACCAATTCGTGTGACCATAGGCATCAAGCCCGACGTCCCCGGTCATCGTCCGGACGCGGGTGTGATCATAGTAAACCCCCGCGAGACGGTAAAGGTTCCAGGCAGTACCGACGATCAGAAGACCCAGGAGCCATCCTCGGCCACCGGCCCTGCCTCCAAATGCCCGGCCGGCAAGAGTCGCCAGCGGCAGGAGCATGACCACGGCAAAGCGAGCGTACTGGTGGGTCGCGAACGTCCAGAACACGGCCTGCAACACCAGAATGACCAACAAAGCAACCGTCCAACGATCGCGAGCCACCACCGCCCCCACGACCGCAAGAACGACCACCATGCCGCCCATCCGGTAATCCCCGATCGTCCGACCGACAAGCCGCACAAACAGAGGCTTGTCGGCTTCGGCAATGCCCTGCCAACCATGGGCCTTCTGCCAACGAGCCTCAAGCTCCGTGTCCCATAACCCCGGCTTGGCCCCAAAGACCGAATAAGCCATGGGAAACACCGGATTACCGGTATTCATCAGGTTCCGCAACATCCAAGGCGAAAACGCTATGAGGAAACCGGCCGCAAAGGTCGCCATGCCAAGCAAACGTTTCTGCGGTGACCGGCGACAAAAAACGATCAGCATGGCAGCAGGAACAGCGATCATCGGTATGGCAGTGTACTTGAAACCGGCGGACAAACCTGCCAGAAGGCCCGCTGCCAGGCCTCGGCGGCTTGCCCCTTCGGCTCGAACGTCGGCACGCAAGACCACGGCAAAGGCGCACATGCCCATGGCCAGCATGCCGACTTCCACATAGGCGATTCCCGCCAGATAGGCCGTCCACGGAGCGGTCAGAGCTGCAATTCCGGTCACAAGCCCCGAGCGGTCGGAAAAGGCCTTTCCAACCAGCCACGCTGCAGCCGCAAAGAGACCTGCAAAGAAGACATTGACCATCTGAGCCATGAATGCGGCCTCGACGGCATCGCCCCGAAGAACCATCATGAGAAGCGACAGCATCTCGCTGTTCAGCGGGAAGTTGCTGTATGTGTTGTTCGCGAGAAACCCGATACGGCCCTGCTCAAAGAATGCCTTGGGAACGGCCAGATGGTATTCAAGCACGTCGTAGCCGTAAGCCTCCTCTGTGCCGGGCCTTCCCCAAAGCACGCCGGGCGGCAGGCAGGCGGCCAGAATCGCAATCGCCAGGAAGGGACACGCCATGAGCCAAAGCCAATTGAGCCGGCCGGATTCCTGCCCGCGCGGCTGCGGCCCTGCCTGCTGCAGCGTTCGCACGTCCAGAGCCAGCCGCGCGATGCCGATCGCAGCCAGTATGCCTGCCAGGGCCAACGCCGCCGGCCGGTTCAACCATCCGGCCGATCCCAGCCCAAGCACCATCAGCGACAAGCCGCCTGTGCCCAACCCGGCCCCGATGATCAGTCTTTCATGCCAAGGAGCCCGGCCCAGACCGACCAGATGGACCAGCCAGCCGCCGGCTAGCGAGGCTGCTGCAAGAACGAGGACCGTCCCGCCGCCGTCAAGCGCTGCGATGGCGAGGGCGGCCATCGATTCGGTGGCAATAATAGCCGCCACAAGCGCTACCCCGACGATCAGGATCAAACCGGTCGAGGAGGCGCACAACGCCGAGGACGGCTCCCACGAGCCTTCTGGTCTTGTCTCGAGCTCCTTTGACACGCCGATAAGGTAGCTTGGCCGGGCCGCATCGCAAGGCCGGAGGCTTCGTTGGGTCGGCCGCCAACTGTGGGTACAATCTCCCACCGGCAGCCCCAATAGCAGGGTTTCCGGCTACCGAGGAAAATCACCCATGTATGAAACCATCCCGCCGCTGCAGACCTACTCCTCCCGCCCACAAAGGTCCCTGGGACGCATGGTCATCGCCGTGTTGCTCGGAGTCCTTTGCGGGGTCGTGTTATTGCGATTTCTTGGCTACTTCGGTCCCCCACCTGAGCCTCGGGCGATCACCCCGCGCGGTGATCTGATGGAGACCGAGAAAACGACGATCGAGCTGTTCGAGAAGGCCGCACCCTCGGTCGTCAACATCACCAATGTGGCCCTCCGGCGCGACCGCTGGCGGCTGAACGTAATGGAGATTCCCCAAGGGGCCGGTTCCGGATTCATCTGGGACGGCAGCGGTCATGTCGTTACCAACTACCACGTCATCCACGGCGCCAACGCCCTCAGGGTCACGCTCAGCGACCAGTCCCGCTACAACGCGACCGTGGTCGGCGCCGAGCCGGACAAGGACCTCGCAGTCTTGAAGATCAACGCCCCGCCCGGCAAGCTTGCGGCCATCCCCCTCGGAACGTCTCACGATCTTCAGGTCGGCCAGGCCGTGTTCGCCATCGGCAACCCCTTTGGCCTCGATCATACCCTCACGACCGGCGTCGTCAGTGCTCTTGGCCGGACAATCCAGTCGATGACCCAGCGGACGATCGACGACGTGATCCAGACCGACGCCGCGATTAATCCGGGCAACTCGGGCGGCCCCTTGCTCGATAGCGCCGGCCGATTGATCGGAGTGAATACCGCGATTTACAGCCCGTCCGGCTCCAGCGCCGGCATTGGCTTCGCCGTGCCGGTCGATACCGTCAATCGAGTCGTTCCGCAGCTCATCGCTCACGGGCAAACCGTTCGACCACGCATGGGCGTCCGCCTCCTGAGCGAGCGGCTCAATGCCCAACTGCTTGCCGGCCTCGGCGTCAAGGGTGTCATGATCGCCGACGTCGAGGAAGGCTCCGGGGCCGCAGCCGCCGGGCTGCGAGGAGTTCGCCAGACTCCCGAAGGTGACATTCTGCCGGGAGACGTTATTCAGAAAGTCGATGACCGCAACATCGATTCGATCGACGGACTACTGAATGTCATTGAGAAACACAAGGCCGGCGACACGGTGAGAGTAACGTTCCTCAGAGACGGCAAGACGCAGACAGTGGACGTGGTGCTGCAATAAGGAGACACCAACTATGAGTGCCAAGAAGATCCTGATGATCGTCGGGGATTTCGTCGAGGACTACGAAGTAATGGTCCCCTTTCAGGCCCTGCAAATGGTCGGGCACACGGTACACGCCGTCTGCCCGGGCAAGAAGGCCGGCGAGAAAGTCCGGACGGCCATCCACGATTTCGAGGGCGACCAGACCTACAGCGAAAAGCCCGGGCACAACTTCACGCTGAACGCGACGTTCGCCGGGCTGTCACCGGATGATTACCACGCGTTGGTCATTCCCGGCGGCAGGGCTCCGGAATACCTGCGGCTCAATGAACAGGTCATCAAGATCGTCCAGCATTTCGTCAGGACAAAAAAACCCATCGCAGCCATCTGCCACGGGGCCCAACTGCTGGCCGCCGCCGGGGCTCTGCAGGGTAAAACGTGCAGTGCCTACCCGGCCGTCGGGCCGGATATCGCCGGCGCCGGCGGCACCTACGTCGAGATCGGCATCGATCAGGCCCACGTCTGCGGCAACCTGGTCACCGCCCCCGCCTGGCCGGCGCACCCGGCATGGCTGGCCAAGTTCCTGGAAGTGCTGGGGACGAAAATCGAGCCGTGAGCAGGCGGCCACTGCCACCTTCAACAAGTGAACGTCGAACGAGCAGGCTTCCTGGGGCGTCAGACCGAATCATCACGGCACCGCATATCCGCTTCTGCCGCGATGGATGAGCCCCTGGCTCCTGTGGTATAATACTCTGCGAGGTGAAGCATGACCTACAAAGGCAAAGTGCAAGGCGGTGTGGTGGTGCTGGAGGGAGGGGCGGCTTTGCCGGAAGGCGCCGAGGTGGTCGTCGAGCCGGTGGAGGACCTGCCCAGTTGGGCTGAGGTATTCAAGGACGTCTTGGGCAAGGCCACCGGATTGCCGAAGGACCTGGCCCGGAACCACGATCACTATCTGCATGGGGCGCCCAAGCGATGACCCCTTGCTTTGCCGACAGCTTCTACTTCCTCGCCATTCTAAACCCCGACGACGAGGCCCACAAGAAAGCAGCGGAGTGGGCTGTATCGTTGCGACGTCCGCTTGTGACCACAGCCTGAGTGCTCACTGAGGTAGGTGATGCGATGGCCGACACACCCAACCGACCGCTGTTTGGGAGATTCCTGGACAACCTGCGATCTGATCCGCGCGCACTTGTGGTCAGTACAACCGACGAGCTTTTTGATCGCGGAGTTGATCTTTACGAGGCACGCCCGGACAAGAGATGGTCCCTGACAGACTGCATCTCGTTCGTCGTTATGCGGGAACGCGGGATCTCGGAAGCCCTGACCGGTGATCACCATTCGAGCAGGCGGGGTTTGTAGCCCTGCTCAAGTAAGCCGGCCAGGAGGCCCACGGTTGAGGGCCGGCGCCGATCAGAACTGTCTGACAACTTGCTGGGATCAGGTCCGAGGCTACTCCCGTAGATCGCCCGGCCTCGTCAGCCGATTCTGCCCCAGTAGTTGATGGCGACGTGGGCTCGGTTGACGTCCGTGTCGACGCGGACGGCGATCAGGACGTGGAAGAAACCGCGGCGGTAGTCCTCGGGGTCGCGAAACGTGCTCTGCAGGCTCATGCTGGAGTAATCCTTGCTGTACGTGTGCGAACCCTTGCCCCGATCGGTCCAGATGTAGGTGACCGTCACCGCACCGGGGCTCACTCCGCCCTTGCGGCACGCGCCGACGTACCAGCCGGCTTTCTCGAGCTTCCGGACATAATAGTGATTCAACTGCCTGGCTATGGCCTCACGGTCTGTCTTCTCGGTCAACTGCTCGCTCAGATCGACGTCGAACTCGATCCCCAGTCCGGGCTCCACAACGTAAGAACCTCGCTGGTCGATTTCCTGCCGGATTCCTTCCATCAGAAAGGCTGAGTCCTCAAGCTCTCGCTTAATCCGTTTCTCGCTGTCGGATGCATAGTTTTCCGAAATACCTGAGTATGAGGTTCCGGGCATCGGATCCTTGATGTCGTTGATGGCCGAGATCACAAAGGCCCTTCGGTTGATGAAATCATCCACCTGGGCTGGGCTTGGCCTGCGGCTGGGGGCGCAGCCATAGAGACCACAGGAAGCGAGCAGCAAGACAACGATTGTCAGGCGAGTTGAGCTCATGTCATCCTCCTTGAATGTTCCGGTCATTACAGGAAAGCGGTCGCATCGGAGACCGCCCCTTTCTGCCGGTTGGGTCGCTGTCCTTAAGACCACGTGGATAAACCCCGTGGCTCGTCAAGGCTGCTGAAGTCCGCCCCACCTCACTGAACCCTGAACCCCGAACCCTGCTCGCCACGCCGAAGCCTCGGCGAAGGCGGGAACCCTCACACCGTCTTCCACTCATGCAGCCACTGGTAGCGGGCCGGCAGGTGGGCGTGGAAGCTCTCGGTGCACTCGCGCAGGGCCTGCTTGTCCTTGTCGGTCAGCGGCTTGTCGCGCTCGTAGGAGGCCTTCACGTTCTCATCAAGCTGCTCGGCGGCGGTCACACCCGGAATGACGGCCGAGATGCGTTTTTCGGCCAGCATGGCCTTGAGCAGGCTGCTGGCCCGCGTGTCCACCTTGCCCTCCAGCTTGGTGGGCGTGCCGCCGACAAAAGTTGCTCCAGCCGCGAAAGGCTTGATGGCGATCACGCCGACGTCCTTCTTCTGGGCCAGATCGAGCAGGCTGTCACCCTTGAAAGCCGTGGTCAGGAACATGTACGGGAACAGGATCACCGAGAACTGTGGATAGTCGTTCAATACCCGGCGGAAGACCTCCGGCTTGTGGGCCGAGACGCCCAGGAAGCGGACCTTGCCCTGTGTGCGGGCTTTCTCGAATACCTCGACCACCATGTCGAGCACGCGGGGGCTGATTTCAAGCATTGTCTCTTGTTTAGTCTGCCCCTCGCCCCATGTGGCCCCCACCGGCCGCCAAATGTCGAGCATGTCGGTATCGTAGGCCTTGAGACGGTCATCGATTGCCTTGGCCATGCCTTCCTTGGACAATTCCTTCTCGTATTCGCTGGTGAGCTTCTCCGGCCAGGAGGCAAAACCGATGTACCAGCGGTCGCGTTTGCCTTTCATCGCCTTGCCGTAGAGGGCACACTCCTCGACAATGTTGTTGTCGACGTAATTCATGCCCAACTCGATGGCTCGCTCAAGAACCGGCACGCGATCCTCAACCGTCTTGCCTCCATGACCGCCGAGACTGATCTCTGAAATCATGAGGCCGGTCTTGCCCAATCGCCGATATCCCATCTTCGGGTTGTAGTTGAGAATCTTCGACGTATCGGCCGGTCGAGTCTGGACGGCGGACGCCTGGCCCGCCAGGGTCACCGAGGCCATCGCCACCGAAGTGGTCTTCAGGAACTCACGCCGGGTCGGTTTGCTCTGACTCATGCCCTGTTCTCCTGGCTCACTTGCCGTAGCGCTTGCGGAATTCCTCGGCGGCCTTGGCTCGCCGCTGCGTCTCGGCCGGATCCAGCTTGTCAATGTACCAACTGTGGTTGGGGGAACTCAACACCTCATCCAGCCTGGCTTGGAGCTTCTTGGCGGCTTCGGCCTTGGCAGCATCGCTGGAGTTCGCGTTCGCGTGGGCTAATTCCCGCAACTCGGGGACGTACTCGCTGTAGAAATGCTTGGCCACCTCGTATGTGCCGTGCCAGTGGGTGTAATCCGGCCCCATCATGGAGGCCCCGTGCCGGGCCCGCCGCCCTTCATGGTGCCAGATCTCGTACCAGACGAAGTCGATCTTGTTGGCGAATTCAACCGGCACCAGCAACGGCTTGGCTAGTTCGTACAGTTCGAGGCCGGGCTTGGCGAACTTGTCATGATACAGCTCGACCAGGCTGTCATACTGAACGTAGAAGTTGTCCACCCACTGCTTCTCGTGGCAGTTGAGGCAGACGTTTTGCATGTTGGCGCGGCGGGTCTTCCAGTCGATGTCGGCCCCGGGCAGCCCCATCTTCTTGTCGCTGACCTCGGGTCGGATCGAAATGGCCGGCCGATTGTTCCAACTGATCCGCAGGCCGATATCGTGGTTCAGGGGTTGCGTCTTGGTGGCGCTCATGTGGCAGGTGGCGCAGGTCGGCGCGGCGCTGTAATCCTCGCCGAGGATCCACTTGGGGGAGTCCATATTGAGCTTCTCTCGGAATGCCTTGAAAGCGATGCCGTGCTTGGACTCCTCATAGATTTCCTTCTGCGGGTGATCCGGTCCCATGTGGCACTTGCCGCAGGCGTCGGGGTGGCGGGCCTGCCAGGCGGAGAAGCTGTGCCGGCTGTGACAGGCCGCACAAGAGCCCTCCGAGCCGTCCGGGTTGATGCGGCCGATGCCCGTGTTGGGCCAGGTGGCGGCATCGAGCTTGCCGCCGGGAAGCACCTTGATCTCCGCGCCGTGGCACTGCCAGCAGCCGTTGACCACGGCGGCGCTGACCCCGTCCGGAAAGGCCGGTGTCTTCATCGCGTTGTTGCCCTCGACGATCTCGGCCAGAGTGTTGTCCAGCGAGCCGAGAATACGGCCGCCCTTTGAGTGGTGAGACTCGGCGAACTCCTTGGTTTCCTTCTCGTGGCAGCGGGCGCAATCCTTGGGCGACACGATGGTGGCAATCAACTCCCCCTCGTGTTTGAAGGCGTCCGACTCGCCCTCCTGCGCTGCATGACACTCGTAACAACCGACGTTCGCACGATAGTGCTTGCTCGAACCCCATTGCTGATATATCGGGGTGTTCTCCGTCCGGTGGCATTCAATGCACGCCTTGGTCTTGGCGGACAGTTCGGGCAGGCCCCAGGGGGCGGCCGAGACGGTAGTCGTGACGGCCAGAATGGCTGCCACGGCGGCTCCGGCAAGTGTCTTTGCGATACTCATGTGATCATCACTCCTTTTCAAGCAGCGGTCTCGGCTTGCGACCGATTGTTATCCTGACGCGATGGACCGTACAGCCTGCGATAGGTCAGCTCGCCGGACAGAACCGGCACCGACATGCGCACAAACACCGTGTAAAGCAAAAGACCGAATGCCCAGATGCCGAGGCTGACCAACACCTCGTTGATCGTGGGCACGTACTCGACGATTTCCCCCAGCGGCGTGGGAATAAACGCCGGAACGATCAGGCCCATCCCCTTCTCGATCCAGATCCCCACGATGGCCAGGACGCACGCCACGTTCAATACCTTGAGACCCCGAGAGGAAGGCAGCACCAACAGAAGGGTCGCCACCGTGTTGAACGCGATGGCCGTCCAGATCCATGGGACCAGCGCGTTCCGTCCGTGCAGACCGAGATACAAGTAACGTGAGGAAGCGGTGTGGGCGGAATCTGAGTAGAACTCGGTGAACAGTTCGCAGCCCAGCAGGAACAGATTGATGAGGGCGGCGACCTGGACGATCCGCCGGAGGGTGAGCAGAGCCTCGTCACCGACGCGATACGAGGTGTATCGCCGGACGATCTGCAGCGTCAGGATGATGAACGCCGGCCCGGCGGCGAATGCACTGGCCAGAAAACGCGGGGCAATGATCGCCGAGTTCCAGAACGGCCGTCCGCCCAGGCCGACGTAAAGAAATGCCGTCACCGTGTGGATGCTGACCGCCCAGACGATCGCGATGAAGACGAACGGCACGTAAAAAGCCCTGGACGGCTTGCGCTCGCAGTAGGCGCAGTAGATCAGGTAGCCGCAGATGTGCAGGTTCAACAGCAGGTAGCCGTTGAGTGCGATCACGTCCCAGGTCAACATGGAACCTGGGAAGTTGAACCGCTGAATGAGATGCAGCGAGCGATCGGGACGGCCGAGATCCACCGTGACGAACAACAGGCACATGATGATGACCGCCACGGCCAATAGTTCGCCGAAAATGACCACGTCGTGCAGATGCATGTTGCGATAGATGTAGACCGGAATCACCAACATGGCCGCCGCGGCCGCTAAGCCCACCAGGTAGGTGAAATTCGCGATATAGACGCCCCAGGACACCTGATCGGTCATGCCCGTGGTCGCCAAACCGCCGACCAGTTGCCTGCACCAAGCGTGAAGCCCCAGCAGCGCGAACACCGTCAGAACGCTCATCCATGCGTAGTAACGCCAGTCGCCGACGAAACTCATACGCAGGCACTGCCAGAGGAAGGTGAAATAACGCCTCATGCGTCACCTCCCGAGACGGCCGGATCCAACGGCTCGTGATATCGGCTGCCGCGCTCGTCGAAGTAGTAGAAGAACCTCGGGAGTGTCCCGACTTCCTGCTTGAGAACAAACACTCGCTTGTGCCTGAGGATATAAGCGATCTCGCTCTTGGGGTCGAGAACGTTTCCGAATTTGCGGGACCCGGTTGGGCAGGCCTCGACGCAGGCCGGCATGCGGCCGACACGGGTGCGGTGCAGACAATAGGTACACTTCTCCATGACGCCCACGGCTCGCGGGCGGTTGGACAGGTAAGCCATGTTGGGGTTCAACTCTTCCGCGGTCAGCCCCGGCTCGGCGAAGTTGAATCTCCTGGCCCAGTATGGGCAGGCCGCCTCGCAATACCGGCACCCGATGCACCAGTCGTAGTCGATAACCGTGATGCCGTCCGGCTCCTGCCAGGTGGCTTCGACCGGGCACACCTTGACGCACGGCGGATTGGCGCACTGGTGACACTGCACCGGCATGTAGTAACTCTCGTGCTCGGGTACCGTCGGCGGATCGTAGTGATGGTCCGAGGTCTCCACGTCGATGCTGCCCTTTTCCATCTTGAGCACGCGGATGTACTGGATCTCGGGCGAACGGGATTGGTTGTTCTCTTTGACGCAGGCATGCACGCAACGACGGCACCCGATGCAAC
Source organism: Phycisphaerae bacterium (assembly GCA_035384605.1). Taxonomy (NCBI): domain Bacteria; kingdom Pseudomonadati; phylum Planctomycetota; class Phycisphaerae; species Phycisphaerae bacterium. The sequence continues at coordinate 29,592 of DAOOIV010000019.1, read as the reverse complement.
GGCTGATATTGAGGGCGTACACGAATTCCACGCCGGTCATCGGTTTGATGTCGGCTACCTGCGGGCGGACGGCGTACCGTTTCTCAACCTCGCGAGAGATCCGCTCGAGGACTGCCTTCATTTCCTCGGGGGTCATCTCCTTGTAATGCTTCTGCAACAGTTGTTCGAGAGTCGGTATGTGGTCCGGTGAGATGTTCCGCAAAGGCGAGAGCGCGGCCGCCACTGCCGCCGCGCCGGCAGCGGCAACGGCGCTCTTGCGGATGAAACCACGGCGGGTCATTCCCGGAGAGCCGGGCGCTGCGGCCTGCGGTTCGTCCTGCCTGTCATTCGGGCCGTTCATGCGTGACGTCTCTGCCTGACGGTGTCTGGCGATAGATCAACAACGGGTTCTTGGTCTTCTCGGTGCCCGCAGGATGATGCGTTTGATCGCCCATCCGCAGCGTATTGGGTCCCCGGGCCGGCCGCATGGCCTGGAATGCCGGAGCATGCGGATCGTGACACTCGACGCATTTCAGGCGCCGCCTCGATCCGAGCGAGTCATTCCAGTAGCCGTCGGTCCGCCCGTGGACGTCATGGGTCCAATCGCGATAGACCGGGCCATGGCATTTGGCGCACAGCACCGGCGGCTGATCGAAAGGAATGGGGTCTCCCCGGTCGTCGGCGAACGCATTGCGGTCCTGACGGTTGTGACAGTTGAAACAGCGGGCGTTAATGCCGTGGTCCAGCACAATGTGGCGATGCTGCGTCAACGCTCGATCCGTCTCAGGAGGCGAAGGGAACAGATCGTGACACTCGCTGCAGCGGAAGGTCATGCCGGCGATGACGGTTTCAGGCTTGAGAGTAGGATGCCGTACGGGCGTCGTATCGGTGGCCCATACGGGTACATCCGTTTTAGGTGGGATGGGCACGGCCTCTTGCCACGGGTCTGCCAACAACAAGCCCGCCATGACAACCAACACGGCCGGTACAAACCAAAACGCCCGGCTTCGTGCGGGACCAGACCGTCCACGCCGCGTTGATTCGCCTTCGACCACCTGCCAACTCCCGAGACAACCCGACGGGCGAGTCCCCTTATACCGACCGCTCCCGACTCATGTCAAACAACGGAATACAGGCGACCGTCTTCAGAATGCAGGCGCCGCCGCGCACGAAAAAGAGACAGCAAGAATGTGCCCGTGTATCATTCCCTTACGGCCGATCGACGCTCTCACTCGAAGCCCGTGAGAGACTCTGAAGGGTCCGACAGATCGTATCGGAAGCACCAACAATGAAGCGTTTCGATCAAATCCTGCTCATTGCCAGCTTCGTTGCTTTCTCATGGCTTGCCATGCAGGCCGTCCATGAACTTGGGCATGTGCTCGGCGCAAGCGCAACCGGCGGCACGGTGACCAAGGTGGCCCTGCACCCATTGGCCCTGTCACGCACCGATGTGTCGCCCAATCCCCACCCTCTCCTGGTGGTATGGGCCGGGCCGATCGTCGGGGCGCTTGTGCCGCTAATCGTTTTCCTGATTGCCGCCGTGCTACGGAGCCGTCGCAAACCCGAGATTGCCCGATGCCCCAGAGGGGCACAGGTTTGTAGCCAGGGGCGCAAGCCCCTGGGAGCCGTGACGCGCCGGCCAACCAGCCCCAGAGGGGCGACAGTTCCCTCATTCCCAGATGTACCGCTCGTCGTAGGGTATCTCGTGTCGCCGGAGGAACTCGAGGAATTCCTCTTGGAAGGTCATTTGCTGGTGGTGCTTCTGCTGAGTCGAAATATACCGTCGAACACTGTCATCGTTCGATCGGCTCACAGAGAATGCGCCATACCCGCTTTGCCATGCGAACGCGCGGTGCTCGGCAAACGTTTCGTGTATCCATTTTGAGGAGTTGGTCTTGATCACCCGAAGAACGTCTGCCACCGAAGGATGCGCGGGGAAGGAAGCCAGAAGATGAACATGGTCTTCGGTTCCGCCTGCGGCGAACAGATGGCCGTGCTCGCCCTTGATGATTCCGCCCATGTAATCGTAAAGGCGCTCGCGGAAATCGGCGGCGATCTGAGGCAAGCGGTTTTTCGTGCTGAAGACAAGATGGTAATGAAGACACGTAAGCGTCTGTCCCATTGTCGTGTCTCCTTTTTGTCGCCCATTTTGGGGCTCGTTGGTAAAAACGGTATTTGTACCAGGCCCTTGCGCCCCTGGCTACACACCTGCGCGTCTTCGGGGCAGGATGGGTAAAGTGCGTGTAGGCCACTCCCTGCAGGATTCAATCGGACAAACTGCTAAGCCTCGGACTTGGGATTGACGGATCTCAGATTCAGATCCGGGCCTGGACCGCAGGCCAAAACCCCTCATAATCTTGGCCATGCGTACCGTGTCTATCGTTGGGTGTGCGAGCTATGAGGCCTCTGTGGTCGACGCCGCCGTTCGGCAGTCGCTCGATTACCTGGGCGGCATGTCCCGATTCGTTCGGCCCGGCATGCGCGTTCTGCTCAAGCCCAATCTGCTGGCCCCGCGGTCACCATCTGAAGCGACCACGACCCACCCGGCCGTCGTGGCGGCCGTCGCCCGACTCGTGCAGGAGGCCGGCGGCATCGTGACTGTGGCCGACAGTCCGGGTGGCCCTTTCGTGGCGAGTTATCTGAAAACCGTCTATGCCAAGACGGGGATGGAGCAGGTGGCACGGGAAACCGGCTTGGCACTAAATCACGACCTGGCCGCCAGGCAAGTCGCCAACCCTTCGGGCAAGCTGCTCAAGCACGTGGACATCATCCGGGCCGTCGCCGAGGCGGATCTGGTCATCAACCTGCCGAAGCTCAAGACCCACGGACAGATGGTCTATACCGGCGCAGTGAAGAACCTGTTCGGCGCGATCCCGGGCACGGGTAAGATCGACTTCCACCTGCGGATGGCGGACTACCAGGCATTCGCCGATGCACTGATCGACATCTGCCTGGCTGCCAAGCCTGGTTTGAATCTGATGGACGCCGTGGTCGGCATGGAAGGCGCGGGTCCTTCTGCCGGAGATCCTCGGCACCTGGGCCTTATCCTGGCCGGCGAAGATGCCTTTGCTCTGGACTATGTCGCTCTGCAAGTCCTTGGCGCCAATCCCATTCGGATACCAATCATGAAGGCCGGCACCGAACGTGGCCTGTGTCCGGCAAGCCTTGACGACGTCACCATCATGGGCCGGTCCGTCGAAGACGTTCGCGTCAAACGATTCGACATGCCCGCGCTGAGCCAAATGCTTACGATCACCTGGTCGCAAGGACGGCTGCTGGGGCGGCTGGCGCAGTGGACCAAGCCTCGCCCCGTCTTCGATCATGTGGCCTGCACGGGCTGCAGTCTATGTGCCAGGAGCTGCCCGGCCCACGTGATCGCGATGGAGACCGGCAAGCCATGCGTCGATCTCAAGGGTTGTATCCGATGCTTCTGCTGCCAGGAGCTTTGTCCTGCAAAGGCGATCACGATCCGCAGATTGAGACCATCTGTTGCGGCGATTCTCAGGATCGTGTACTTCACGCTGTCCATGATCTCTTCCAGACTGCACCGCCGGAAAAGGCAACCACGACAGGATTGAGCGCAGAAGGGCAATGACCGCGGTTCGCTGCCGGCAGTTCAGGATGCACACTCAATCCGCGCAGCGGGGGTCCGGGTGCGCCTCCGGGCCGCTGAAGCAACGCTGGAGCCGCCCGAAATCCGCCTGATCCACATCACCGTCGCGATCGAGGTCCGCCGCGCGGCAGCACTCCCGCACATAAGGTATTCCCGGCCCCGTGGCGCAAGCCTCGAAACGTTCCAGATCGTCGACGTCCACATCCCGGTCAAAATCGAGGTCAGCCCGCGGCCGATCGTGGGCGATGTCGTGTGCGACGTGCAGCAGGGCCATACAGTGCTTGACCTCGGCCAGCGGGTCGGACGGCGAGAAGTTGCGGAACACCAGCCAGATTGGGTCCGAGCTGGCGATGCCTGCGGTGTTGGTCAGCTCGATCTCGAGCAGATAGACACCGTCGGCGGCCTGAACGCCATCCTGGTCGGCTGGGATCGAGTTGCCATCGGGGCCCAGCAGGAAGTAGCTCAGGTGCCGGTGAAAGGACCCGTCGCTCGGCACCGTCTGGAAGTTGAACCCTTCAACGAAGCCGGTCCCCCCGCCCGCATGGCGGGTCATGAAACCGTATTTGATCCTGAGCCGCTCGCCGGCCGGCACCGGCCCGAAACTGACCGATCCATTGCCATCCCAGTAGAGCAGGTCCGACAGAATGTTGAAGCCGACCTGGCTTCCCGGAGGCAAACCGCTGTCGGTTGTACTGCCATAGCACGGATCGTCCGTCCAGAACGGGTCCAGCGGGTTCTCTTGAAAGTGGCCTCCGCCCCAGACATGCACGCCGATGTCCACCGTCACCGGATTGGAGGGATCATACGCGTACACGCCGGTGTGAATCTTGTTATCCTCGACCACCATCGCCACCCCCAGATGCCCGGTAGGATCGCACGCGTCGCAGCAGCCGCAGGCAGGATCCGGCTGCCCACATACCATTATCAAGGCTGCCATCATCATTGCGAGACCGCTCGTTCGATTCATGTTTGCACCTCCTCCATCGTCTCGAACCCCAAGGCGGCGTGCCCGCCGTGCCGGGCAGCATGATCTCCCCGGCACGGCGGTTCACCTCGTATCCTCAATGTGAATCAACGGCCTCGCCGTCGCCGACACGGCAGCGCACCCGCCACAAGCAACAGGGCGCTCAGCGGTTCGGGCACGAGATTGTTCTCGACCCACGCAGCCGCCGCTTCGTGGTTTGCCTCGCTGTCACCGTTGTTGAAGACGATCCATATCGGGGCGGACGATACGACGTCACTCATCGTTGTGGTCAGTTCCAGCTCCAGCAGGTAAATCCCAGGGCTTGGCTCGACGCCGTCGCCGGGAATCGGGTTGCCGTCCGATCCCAGCAGCTCGAACGTCATGTGCTGATGCAACCCGCCGCCGGCTCCGATCTGTGCGAAGTTGAAGCCGCCGGCCGGGTCGTTCGCGACATTCACACTCTGCGAACCGACGGTGATCTGCAGCGACTCGAACGCGGGTACGCCCGCAAAGCCGGAGCCGTTCCAGAATGCCAGGCCCGACAGGGCGTTGAACCCCAACCAGTGCCCTGAACCGCCCGGAAAGGCCCCGTCCTCCGAAAGGAAACCAGGGTCTTCGGTCATGAACGGCTGAGCGGGGTCGTCTTCGCCGAATTCGGCCCCAAAAACGCGTTCGCGGTCTGAAAGAGGCACCACCGTCGAGCCGACCAGCTCGGACGATCCGACCGCGATCGCCCCGTTTTGAACGTAGGCACGAACGTCAACATGTGCGGCCAGGGTGACGTTTCCGAGCAGCACAACGATAAGCACTGAAGAGATAAACACGTTCTTCATTTCTGAATCCTTCCCTCCTGTTTCGCAGGAGATCTAAATGAGACGCCTTTCGGGCCCGGTCATCGACGGTGATAGTTGATGAACAAACCCGGATCGAACTTGTTATGCTCCATATCCTTGTAAACTTGCTGGAACTGGAGCGATTCCGCATGTCCGTCCAGAAAACCATAGTTCGACAGCGAATGAGCCGACCACTTGGGGCCGCCGTGGGCCTGGATTTCCAGTTGCGTCGCGGCCTTGGTCGGCGAATGGCTCACGTCGGCCCATTCCTCAACGTGGGGATGATCGGACGCGGCGAAGCATTCACCCGACCGGTAATAGGGATTGTCCGGATCGCACTCCTCGACCATGTAGACAAAATGCACGATGCTCGAGGGGTTGCGGATCTTCTCGATCTTGGGCCAAGTGACGCCCTTGCCGGTCAGATCCGGATTCTTCTCGATGTCGAGGAAGTTGTTGATCCCGTAACTGCTCCGCCGGAACGGATAGCCTCGCTTGCCGTCGACGGGTATCCCCTTCCCGCCGAGTTCCACGGGCCAGTGGGGACTATCATCCGCCGGAGAGCGGGCCACCAGCCGATCCTTGTAGTAGCGCTGCAGCGTGTTGAACCAGGCCACCTGGGGTTTGTCATCCGCCACGCCGTGCATAAGACCCACGCGGATCAGGAATCCGTCGTTGGACGTCATGTACAGCCAGTGGGCGGTTTCCAGGCACTTGATGTTGTTGAGACACATCGTGCGCCGAGCCGCCTGCCGCGCCCGGCTCAAGGACGGGAGCAACACCGCCACGAGCAAGGCGATGATGGCGACGACAACCAACACCTCTATCAGCGTGAACGCGCTGCCTCGCAGACGCGTCTTGGAGCATGCTCGCATAGCGCACCTCGCATATGCGTCCATCACTCGCTGTGTACCATGGACCTGTAGTTGTGGTTTGAGCCGCCGCGTCTGCGAGACGAAACGGCACGGAACGTTGCACCAAGCGCCGGCCATACGCCGTTTCCCCCGTCGGAATCGCAGGTGGCAGAAACGCCGTTTACCGGCAAAGGATCAAAGAAAACTGGGAGGGCCTCGCGGCAGACTCGGCGCGGGACGAGTCGTTGGGACGAAATGTGCGTCGCTCAGAACCACCCGCTCCTCATTCCGATCGGCGAGCAGCGGGATAACCGAAATCGCCGGCGGAATCACCGCCGGCGTCAGGATCGATTGCTGGCATAGTGCGCACCCGGCCCTGTCATGCTGGTGCCCCTCTTCAAGCCGAGAATGAACCCAAAGGGCCGAACCGCTCGAGGAAAGCGCCAGACACGCCAAGAGCAGTCCTGAAATCAAAGATCGATGAAACCGCATACGTGTATTACATTGTAAGCGAGGCCGGGCAAGTTTCAAGCTGCCTGGGCGCGGCCCGGGACAGGAAGACGTAAAGATCTTCAGTGAAAGGATTTACGGTTTTGTTGAACAGCCGATGACTGGTTGCATGGAACTTGGTCTGGCCGCCAACGGTACTCGCGCAGGTCTCCAGGGGCAGAGGTGGCCGTCCCTTGCAACTGGTGAGAACCTTCCGGTCGGCGCGCGCTCCCAATCTTGCTTTCCTCTGCCGGAAAGCCGATTATCTTGACGGCCACGCGCATACGTATTATCTTTTGATAATTCGTAATACTACAGGCCCCGGTCTCGCGTTGACTCCGGCAGCCTGGAGCGGAAGGAACAAGGAGAAAACGGATGAATTCCCGAATTGCGCGATGGCTTGCGACTGCAGCGTTGTTCTGTGCGTGGACGACGGCGACAACCGCACAGGAGCCGGATTGGGCATCGATGAGTTACACGCTCCATCAGGACTATCAAGCCGTTGATGCCAACGGCCAAGGCACCTTCCCCACCACCTCACCCGTCAAGATCAAAGGCGTGATCCTGAATCGTCCGTCCGACATGTTGAACCCCACACCCGGGTTCGATCCTTACATGGGCGGGCAGTGGCAACAGTTTGTTCAATTCGTTGATGAAGGTGATTTCGGCGGCACCGCGTTGTACATGGGCCAGAACATCGGCAAGAACGTCGGGAATCATCCGGCCGGCAGCTACAGCGACGCGGAGTGGCTCGCCGAGTTGCACCGCCTGAACCACGACCCGATCACCGGCAGGGCTTTTCGGTCGGGCGATCTGGTCGAAGTGCGAGCGCGGGCCCCGGGCCTGTTCTTCCGCGGCAAGACCAACGTCAACGAGCAACACCAGAAAACGCCACTGGCGGATTTCGACGTGGTTCTTCTGCAAGCGAACTATGTCTCGCCTGCGCCCCAAACCATCACCCTTGCGGACGTAAAGGATACGGCCGATCAGTTCATTTTTGATCAGTCGCGTGCCACGGGCGCGGAGCATTACCAGGGCAGTTTCGTTCGATTTGAGAACGTGCAGTTCGTCGCCGGCACCTGGGGCTGCAATCAATCAATGACCATCGCCGACGACACCGGGCGAACGCTGCCCGTCCTGCTTGGATTCGGCGGCGGTTTTACGCAGTACCCCGCACCGACCGGAACCTTTGATATCGTGGGCATCTTCGATCAAGAAGACAAGGTCTCCACCGACGGATGGAAGGGCGGCTATCGACTGTGGGTGATGGACTACGACGGCAGCCATTTCGTGCTCTATCGGTACGTGAAGCCCGATTTCGACCGAGATGGCGACGTGGATGAGACCGATCTCGATCACTTCGAGACCTGTGCCTCGGCACCGGGAATCCGGCAGACCGATCCATCCTGCCTCAATGCTGATTTTGACGAAGACGGCGACGTGGATCAGAGCGATTTCGGGGTGCTGCAGAGGTGTTTCTCCGGAAGCCTTGAGCTGCCGGACTCCGCCTGTGATGGGTAATGTTGTTCGGATGGCGCATGACAGAAGGCAAGTTCGATCGACCCGACCCGGCGGCGGCCGTTGCGCGCGAAACGGCGTCGTAGAAGCCTTCAGTCTGGTCGAGGTCCTTGTTGTGGTTGCGATCCTGGCTCTGCTGGCGGCCATGCTGCTCCCGGCTCTGGCCAGGGCAAAGCTTCGATCCAGGGTCGTGCTGGTGCACTCCGACTTGCGGCAGGTCACCATCGCCCTGGACGCCTACGCCTTGGAACACAAGGACCGTCTGCCACCGACGCGGCAGTCTTGCGGGACGAGCATCCTTTATCAGTTGCCCTTTGAGCTGGCTACAAAGAAGTACCTGCCGAAAAGTCCGGACGCAATTAAGCGATCATATTTGGAGGACGCGTTCAACCCCGGTCAGACGTATCGTTATCGGGCCCCAGGACCGGTTTGGCAGAATGGCGTGCTCATGGATTTTCCGGATAGTACCTGGCGACCCCGCGCACAGATATGGGTGCCTGATGACGTGCCAAATTGCGAAAGCCCCAACGGCAGGTACTATGCTGATCGCAATAACGAACCCAAGAGTCCCGTGACGTATGCCGTCTGGAGCGTGGGTCCGGATCCGCATTCACCCAAGTTTCCGCGCTGGGACGACGGCACGATTGACGAGGCCAAACTCCCCTTGCCCAAGTCGTTCTGGCTGCTCAACGACGGTCGTCCGACGGGCCTCATCACCCACTTCAGGACCCGCAAAGGCGTGACTCACATGAGCCCGTGATCTGCCGTTTTGCCCCCGGGATGATGACAAGGGCGAATGATGGAGATGGTCATCAAGACGCAAACCGCGATAATGTGAAAGGTGCCTCGCAGGCATCTGCTTGATTGGCGAGATCGGAGGACAAGTGGATTTCTACACGAACAGACAGGCGGAAGATCCTGATTGGCTTGCACGGGCGGCACTCTTTCACGGTCACCTGGGACCATGGTTGACCGTTGGGGCGATGATCGGACAGGATGCCATTCGCAGGCTGGAAACTCCGGGGCAGTGGAAGATCCACGTGACCTGCTGGATGCCGGCCGACAAGCATCGGACGCCGTTCACCTGCATTCTCGACGGGCTCCAGGCTGGTTGCGGGGCAACCATGGGCAAGCGGAATCTCTGGCTGAGGGATTCGGCTGAAGTGCTCTCCAACAGGTGGCCTGTGGTCCACGTCGTCAGGCTACCCGACGGTGGTCGGCCTGCGGAGGGGCTCAGCTATACGGCCACCTGCGCCCTGCATGGGTGGATGGAACACCTCAAGCCCGAACGTCTGGAGGAGGACTCGCGGGCGCTGGCTCGCGAGGACGTAACGAAGATGTTTCGCATTACATCAATGGGCGAGAGAGAGTTTGCCTGGGTTGGCTGCTCCTCAGCCGGCCAGGTGCGCGCGACGACACCATGACCCAGCGAACCGCCATCCAAGCAGTCGGGTTGCTCCATGTCTTTGGTCTGGCTGTAACCCTGGCCGGCTGCAACCGGTCATCTCCGCCGCAAAGCCCGCCGGCGCCGAACCCCCTTGCCCATGTCGCGGCCGGCAACTCCTATCTGGAAGCGGCATTGATCGATCTGATGGGCGACGCCTCCCGGCCGTTGCGTCTGGCCGAACCGGGCACCTGCCCCGGCCATTTCGATGTTCGCCCGAGCCAGGTATCGGCGTTGAGGACATGTCGCATGCTCGTGCGGTTTGATTTCCAGCGAGCTCTGGACGACAAGCTCAGCCCTCTTGCTCGCGACGGCTTGCGGATCGTGCCCATTCGCGTGTCGGGCGGATTGTGCATACCTTCGAGCTACTTATCGGCCTGTCGCCAGGTGGCGGAGCCGCTCGTGGCCGCGAACATGCTCTCGGCCGAAGCGTCGCGACACCGAATTGCAGAGATTGAGCAACGAATGAGCGAGCGGGAGGAGTGGTGTCGTCGGCAGATGCGTGAGGCCGGCCTGGAGGGAAAACCTGTTGTATGTAGTCCTCACCAGGAAGCCTTCTGTCGCTGGCTGGGGTTGAACGTGGTCTCCACGTTTGCAGGCGCCGATTCAGCATCAATCGGCGACATTGAGACCGCCATCCGCGAAGGCGAGAATGCCCGCGTCGGGATCGTGATCGCCAACTTGCCCGAGGGGCGGCGTTTGGCGGACGCACTCGCGCAGCGACTCGGAGCGAAAGTCGTGGTTTTCGGTAACTTCCCGCAAGACGACGCCGGAACGATTTCTTTCGACGCGTTGATCGCGACCAATGTTACTTCGCTGGTGAAGGCGGCTACTCCTTGAATGATACGGCAATCACGATTCGCGATCTGATCGTTCGGGCCGGACGCAGGAACATACTGGCGATAGAGAATCTGCAACTGCCCAAGGGGCAATTCGTCGGAATACTCGGCCCGAACGGCGCGGGAAAGAGCACGTTCCTTCGCTGTCTGCTGGGTCTTCAACGACATGCCGGCGGACGGGTAACCGTGCTTGGCGAACCGCTGGCCGAACTGGGCATGCGGGGCCTCGGATTGCTGCGACGTCGGATCGGGTACGTCCCGCAATTGCTTTCCTCGCCCGGGGAGATTCCCTTGACCGTGCGCGAGGTGATTGCCATCGGGCGGACCGGAATCGCCGGCCTGATCCGGCCGCTGCGAAAGAAGGATTGGCGAATCGTCGACCAATGGATCGAACGTCTTGGGCTCGCCTCCCTGACTCTTCGCGGCTACGGTGAGATTTCAGGGGGCGAACAGCGCAAGGTTCTGATCGCCCGGGCTATGGTCCAGCAGCCGGATCTGCTGCTGCTGGACGAGCCGACCGCCAATCTGGATCTCGGCTGGCGCGAGCGAATCGTGACCGTTGTCAAGGATCTCTATGCGTCGTCCGGCATGACGGTCATTCTGGTGAGCCACGACCTGGAAGTACTGCCGCCGGCCTGCGGCCGGGTGATCGTCCTGGAGAGGGGCCGGCTGGTGGCGGACGGCTCACCAGACGACGTATTGACTGACCAGCGGCTGGAAACGCTTTACGGTCCGGGGCTGACGGTTCTCAAGCGTGGCGGTCGACTGCTGGCGGTGCCGGCAGAGGTTTTCAATGCTTGATTTTGTCTTCTGGGCACCGGTGCTGGTCAGCGGGTTCCTGGCCGGCTCGTCAAGCGGCCTGCTCAGCGTCCTGATCGTTGGCGCGCGCATTCCGTTTCTGGGCATTTGTGTCGCTCACGCCGCGTTGGCAGGAGCGGTGTTCGGGGCGCTCGCCGGCTTGGAGGGACAGTTGCTGCTCTTGCCGGCGGTGGCCGCCTCTATTGTGACCGCCGTGGTGCTGGGCCTGGCCGACCCGCGAAAGGTTCGCATGGACACAAACGTGGTGCTCGGCCTGCTCTTCTCGCTCACCATGGGGCTGGCCTTTCTGGGTTTCGGGCTCTTTGCCGTCTTTGGCCGAAGCGATGACGACGTCCGCGGTTTGTTGTGGGGAAGCTTGGCGTACTGTCGATGGGCAGATGTGGTCCTGATGACCGTCGTATCGGCTGCGCTGCTGGCTTTTGTCTTGCTTTTCGGCAAGGAAATGCGGGCTATCGTCTTCTCACGACAGGATGCGCTCGCCGCGGGGATTCACGCGACGGCGGTCTGGACCGGCTTCCTGGTTCTCGCGGCCGTACTCATAACCGTCAACTTCCAGACCGTCGGCGGTCTGATGATCTACAGCCTCATCACCAACCCGGCCGCGGCAGCCTTTCAACTCGTGCGAGGCATGCGAAAAGCTTCGGTAGTCGCGGCGCTGCTTGGGGGCGTCAGCGGACTGGGAGGATTCCTCATCGCCGCTGCGACCGACCTTCCTGCCGGGGCGGTGATCGTCATTCTTTCATCGCTGCTTGTAGCAGGGGCAATACTGCTGCGGCGAATCAGAGAAGCACGATAGGCAGCCGACCGTCTGCACATCGCCTCTTCCGCTCGATGGACGAGTGCAAGCCAATCATCGCCGGGACGTTCACGCCGTGTGGAGCGGGTGAAGCCGCGATCTGCATCGTTTGACCGGACGCGCAAGTCTCCCTTACTCTGCTTGAGTTTTCCCTGAGCACCGTCGCAGCGCACAGGATGTCGCATGTTAGCCGGTGCCCGGGGTTCTTCGGAAACAACAACTCGCGAGCCCGATGGCGGTTGAAAAGGAGGCACGCGTGAGTCCCAGCCACGAGTCGTCAGGCATTGCCGGCCGTCTGGATAAACTCTACGAATTCGAGCGAGCGCCGGTCACGCCGGACAGGTTGCACGACGGAAGATACTTCGCCGGTCTATTTGCCGGCGAACACGTCGCCGCAACCGAGTTCGTCATTGGGGCGTTGTTCGTCCAGTGGGGAGCCGGCGCCCGCAATCTGGTCCTCGGGCTGCTGCTGGGAAATCTGCTTGCGGTGTTGAGTTGGGCCTTCATCTGCGCCCCCATCGCGGTCCGCACCCGATTGACGCTCTACTGGTACGCCCGCCGGATCATCGGGCCGGGCCTGACGGCGGTCTACAATTTCATCAGCGGCATCCTCTATTGCTGCCTGGCCGCGGCCATGATCGGCGTGTCGGCTTCCGCGGTCATCCTTGGCCTCTCACGATTGGGCCTGCACGTCAGGCATCCCGCACTGACCGACGTATGCCCCAACAGCGTTGGATGGTTGGTGGTCGTCTTGATCGTCGGCTCGGTGACGACGATCCTGGCGATCGCCGGCTTCAAGAGACTCAGCCAGTTCGCCGGTGTCTGCTCACCGTGGATGTTTCTCATTTTTATCGCCGGTGCGATAGCGACCCTTCCTCGTCTGGGCGACGTGCGTAGCCTGGATGACTTCTGGAGAATCGCCGAGACGAGGATCTGGCTGGAGACGCCCAAGGCCGGCACCGAGCGACTTGGCTTCTGGCACATCACCCTCTTCGCATGGTTCTGCAATCTGGCGATGCATGTAGGCCTGTCCGACATGGCCATCTTTCGTTATGCTCGCCGCTGGACGTATGGCTTCTATTCGGCCTTCGGGATGTACCTGGGCCACTACCTGGCCTGGATTTGTGCCGGCATCATGGGTGCGGCCGTCAGCGAGGGGCTGAACCCCGGCGAGATGGCCCACTTGGCGGCAGGGCTGCCGGGCGTATTGGCCGTATTGTTGGCAGGCTGGACCACCGCCAACCCCACGATCTACCGCGCGGGGCTGGCCCTTCAAATCGTGACACCGAATTGGCCTCGCTGGAAGGTAACCTTGGCCACAGGAGCAATAACCACACTCGTCGGCTTGTTTCCGGCCATCTTCATGAAGCTACTCAATTTCGTGGCCATCTACGGTCTCGTGCTGATGCCCATCGGCGCGGTCATCTTCGCCGAGCACTGGCTGTTCCCCAGAACGGGTCTACGGCAATGCTGGGTCGAGCGTCGAGGTCTGAGCGTCAACCTGCCCGCCCTCATCGCCTGGCTGACCGTGCTGGTCCTTTGTTTCCCAATTGAGGATTTCACGGCCGGGCGGCTCAGGTCTCCGATGGATTTGATGGGCGTCGGGCTGTTCTTCCGCTGGCTCCCGGCGTGGTTTCTGACGGTGAGCGTTTATCTCCTGCTTTGTCGTCTGACGCCCGGTGCGCGGCGACAGCCCGATGAACAGGCCGAAATCAGCCTTGAGGCCCGGTCAATGATCACCGGGCCGGTAGCGGTCCGGACGTCCGCACCGTTGCCGCCGATTGCGTGGATCAGCGGAGCGCTGGCCGTGATGGCCCTGGCGGCCTGCCTGATCCTGCCCATGCTGGTATTCATCGGTGGCTCAGATCCGTCCGCCTATGAACGGAACATGGGCTCGTACAAGACCGGCCTGATGGTCGCCACCGTGGCCTACTTCATCGGCGGCATCATCTGGATGGTCCAGCGGGAGAAGGCTCGCCTGACTTGAATTGTGCGCGTCCCGGCAGTCCCTGGCCCCTCGGGGCTCCTGATGTTGTGGGCGGCTTCTTCAGAATCACGAGCGCGCCACCGCGAAGCGTGTCGTAGCCGGGTAAGCGAGGTACTGAAACAGAAAGCGGCCGCGCCACAAGGGACCGCTCACGTACGGCCGCCTCGGCGTACCAGCGTCTCGGTTCTGAAGGAGCCCCCTGAAGAAACCGTGGCGTTTCCCCGCCGAGTCTGTCGCGGGACGGTCCCATCGGTCATTTCGTATCGCGAGCTACAGTATCGCAGTGACGTGTGGTATAATATGGTGATGAAACCGACGGTATACATCGAGACGACGATACCTTCCTACTACTGCGACGATCGCCCGGAATTGATGGGCGACATCGCCCGTACCCAGGAGTGGTGGGACAAGGAAAGAGGAGACTATGAGTGCTTTATCTCCCCCGTTGTTATCGAGGAGCTGTCCGCCGGCAACTACGCTACTCGATCCAAGTGCCTGCGTCTGATAGACTCGATTCCACTGCTTGAGGTGAACAGGGAGGTTGCACAGATAGCCGCCATTTACCAGGAGCAGAAACTGATGCCGAGTCCGCCCGTACGAGACGCACTGCATCTATCGTTGGCGGCCTACTACCGGCTCGATTACTTGCTGACCTGGAATTGCCGACACTTGGCCAACGCAAACAAGATACCGCGATTGCAGAAGCTGAACCGGGAATTGAATCTGAGCATGCCGCTACTGGTTACCCCGGCCATGCTGCAAAGATGGGAGGTCGGTGATGAGTGATAGCCCAATAGTCCAGGAAGTCCGGCGGCGAGCGATGGAGATCAGTGCACGGTTCGACCACGATTTGGACCGCTATGTCGAACACTTGCGTGAGTACCAGGAGCAATTTCGTGACCGGCTGGTGAGCCAGATTACTGTGGTTCAGTCGCCTCGTCATGGACAAGAAGTGGGCAAGCCCAAGTGACTCCGAATCGTCGCGTGTGGGCCGCGCGGATGCCGTGGTAGCGCGGGTGTGGGCTCAAGGAAAGCCGGGTGCGACGCCGCCCGATTCGTCTCGCGCCGTTGCTCCAGTGAATCATGACTTCTTACCTTCTCTTGGCGACTCTCGTGCTCTTGTCTCAAGCGGCTTTGCCTCAAAGTCGACCCTCGTCGCAACAGCCGGGCCTGCGCGTCGTCACCTGGAACGTCCACGGATGCGCCGCCGGTGTCGATGGGATCGTGGATGAACTCCGAACGATCGACGCCGACGTCATCTGCCTGCAAGAAGCCGAAGTGGGGACGGCCCACGCCGAGGGTGCCGATCAGGCTGCCCTGATCGCAGAGCGGTTGGGCATGAAGCACTACTCCGCCGGTTCGCGATTTGCTGAGGGAGGAGGCGAGCAGCGCATGGCGATTCTCGCCCGCGGGGAGCTGGAGCAGACCGGACCGCTCGACGCCGGCACGGGACGAATCTATGGTGTCGCCGCTGTGACCCGATGGAACGGCAGGCCTTTGCGTGTCGTATCAATCCATCTGACCAGCACGTATCGCGTCGACCTGCGACACGCCGCCGAGACTAGTCGGGCGAGATTCAAGGAAGCCTCGGATCTGGCCGGCCGACCCAAGAAATGGACGGAGGATGTGGTGGTTGCAGGCGACTTCAACGCCATCCCCGGTTCGCCCGAACACGTGGTCTTGGCCGGCGGACTCAAACACGTCGCAACGACCCAGCCGACTTTCCCCAGCGACCGGCCGCGACTCCCCATCGACCATGTCTACCTCTCTGACGGTCTTCGCGCTGATCTTCGGGTCGTTCGCGATTCGCTCGCCTCCGATCACCGCGCGGTCATCGTCGAACTCACGGCCGTGCGAGGACCGTATTCCCAACCGGCGGACACAGCCCCGGTCAGTCAGGGAACCGGGTCCTCAATCCACCGACGATAACAGGGTACGCAGAGGTGGATGACCAGCCGCCGATGCACCTGGTCCATCGCTTCCTGTTCGGAAAGCCCATCGAGACTTTCGACAAGCCGGTCAATCTCCGCCCTCAGATCGCGTTTGAGGTCATTTTCCGTGATCACCGGTGGACTGGGGTCGGCAAAGGCATCAATCCGCACGACGTAGAAATCGCCACGGCCGGGGTGAAGCTCGGCACCGCAACGATGACAAACCATGGCCGCCTCATCGCTCATAACCGCCATTGTACGTGAGCCTCCGGCTTTTCCCACGGCCCGTAATAAGCCGGCCAGGCTGTCCGCCCGCACTCATGGCAAACGCTCCGAATGAATTGACCGCCGATCAGGCCGACGCTATTCTCTTCACCAGAGTACTGCCCGCTGAACCGGTCCTGGCTGCCCTTCGTCGCGAGGAGGAGGCCGGACATGACTGATGACAGAGTCGGTAACTTGCCGAGCGAAAGACGGGTAGTGATTACGTCGTACCCCTCCTGGGCCCAAGACTGAGGAGAAAACCAGAAGCCATGAGCAAAACAAAATCTGTCGAGAAAGCCTACCAGCTTGCCAAGGAACGTTATGCCGAGATCGGAGTGAACACCGATCGGGCGATTGCCGCGTTGAAGAAGATCCCCATCTCGCTGCACTGCTGGCAGGGTGACGACGTCGGCGGCTTCGAAAGCACGGCCGGCCTGACCGGCGGCGGCATTCAGGCCACCGGCAACTATCCCGGCAAGGCCCGCACCGCCGACGAACTGCGAGCCGATCTCGACGTGGTCTACAGCATGCTCCCCGGCAAGCACCGCCTTAACCTCCACGCGATCTACCTCGAGGCCGGCAAGAAGGTCGATCGCGACGAGATCCGGCCCGAGCACTTTGCCAACTGGGTGGCCTGGGCCAAGGGCAAGCTGCACGGATTGGATTTCAACCCGACATACTTCTCACACCCCAAGGCCGCTGACGGTTTCACGCTCTCGCATCCGGACGCCGACATCCGCAAGTTCTGGATCCGGCACGGCATCGCCTGCCGGAAAATCGGCGAATCCTTCGGCAAGCAACTCGGCACGCCCTGCGTGACCAACGTTTGGATTCCCGACGGCTACAAGGATATCACCGTCGACAAGAAGGCGCCGCGCGAGCGACTGGTCAAATCGCTCGACGCCATCTTCGCCGAGAAGATCAACCCGAAGTACCACTTGGACGCCGTCGAGGGCAAGCTGTTTGGCATCGGCGCGGAAAGCTACACCGTCGGCTCTCACGAGTTCTACCTGGCATACGCCGTTTCCCGCGGCGTGTTGCTCACGCTCGACGCGGGCCACTTCCATCCAACGGAGGTAATCTCAGCCAAGCTGTCAGCCGTCCTGTGCTTTACCAAGGAACTCCTCCTGCACGTCAGCCGGCCCGTGCGATGGGACAGCGATCACGTAGTGATCCTCGATGACGAGTTGTTCGCCATCGCTCAGGAGATCGTCCGCAACGACTACGCCAACAGGATCCACATCGGCCTCGACTATTTCGACGCGAGCATCAATCGCGTGGCCGCCTGGGTCATCGGTGCACGAAACATGATCAAGGCCTTGCTGGCCGCCCTGTTGGAGCCCACCGACCGACTGCGCAAGTACGAGCGGGACGGCGACTTCACCTCCCGCCTGGCCTTGCTCGAAGAGCACAAGACCCTGCCGTTGGGAGCCGTCTGGGACTTCTACTGCTTGCAGGCAGGCGTGCCCGTCGGGGCCGAGTGGCTGGCCAAGGTCAAGGACTACGAGACCAAGGTACTCAGCAAGCGATAGGAAGAGAAGTGCTCAGTTGTCAGTTGTCAGTTATCAGTGACCTGTGACTGACAACTGACAACTGATAACTGACAACTCAGTCTCGCCATTTGGGTTTCTGTAAGGAGCGATGCATGGAAACCAACCCCGCCTTAGGCGTGATGATCTTCGCCCTCGGCGGTCTGGCCGGGGCGGTCTTCTATCTGCCTTTCAAGAAGGTCAGGAACTGGGCGTGGGAAAGCTACTGGATGATCTACGCGATCGCCGGCCTGATCGTCGTGCCCTGGGTGCTGGCCCTTTCAACCTCGCCGAACGTGGTGGCCGTGTTGCGGCAGTCTCCGGGAACGGTTCTGGCATCCTGTTTCGGCTACGGGGCCTTGTGGGGTCTCGGCGGCTTCACCTGGGGGCTGATGATCCGTTACCTCGGCGTGGGCCTTGGCCTGGCGATCGGTTGCGGACTGTGCTCGGCGACCGGTACGCTCATCCCACCCATCATTCATGGCGATCCGCAGAAACTGTATGACTCGACATCCGCCGTAGTCTCGCTCATCGGGGTGGTCGTATCCCTGCTTGGAATCATCCTCGTCGGAATGGCGGGCATGTCCAAGGAGAGTGAACTGCCGGAGGAAGAGAAGAAGAAGGCCGTCGCCGAGTACAACTTCAGGAAGGGTATCATTATTGCGATCTTCTCAGGCCTCGCGAGTTCGGGCATGAGCTTCGGCCTCCAGGGAGGTCAGATCACGGAGTACAAGGCCCGGTTCGGTTCACAGACGCAGTTGGTCAAATCGGAAGACTCGGTTGTTCCTCCCGCGGATTTGGTCGGCGCGGCAGGCATATTCTACGACAAGGATGCCAAAACCTGGGTCGCTCCCCGTGCCCCTGAGGGCGAATCCACCACTTCCCAAACCTGGCGCGGCATGCCGATCCTGGTCGTTGTTCTGGCCGGCGGATTCGCAGTCAACTTCCTGTATTGCCTCTACCTGAATCTCAAGAACAAGACCTTGGGTGACTACGCCAAGAAGGACACGCCCTTGGTCGGCAACCTGTTCTTTGCCGGTCTGGCCGGGGCGATCTGGTGCTGTCAGTTCATCTGCTTTAAGACCGGCGAGCCGGCAATGGGCCCGAGGGCATACATCGGCTGGGCGGTCCTCATGGCCAGTGCGATTCTCTTCAGTACCCTGCTGGGCATTCTCCTGGGAGAATGGAGGGGGACGAGCAAGCGGACCCGCACGTGCCTGGCGGCAGGCCTGGCTTTGCTGATCGTCTCATCGGTCATCGCCGGTATTAGCGGCTACCTCAAGACGGCCTGATATCCAGCCATTGGCACCATTTTGCTGATCAAGGGCCCGCAGTCGTGGCCGGCTGGGTCGAGGCATCGCCTTTCGGCAAGCCGATCTCCGCAACGACCAAACGATGGTCGGAGCCGGTGTCGGGTATGACCTTGCCGGTCACGGCCGTCAGATCCTTTGAACAGAAGATGTAGTCGATGCGCAATCGGATCGGTCCCAGTTCGGTGTCGATCTGCCAAGTGGGCGTTCCGCTGCCCTCCTCGTTCTCCGCGGGATTGGTGGATGGCAGCTTGAATGCGTCAACATAGCCCTTCTCCGCCAGCAGGCGCGGCCCGGACGATGGCGGAATGCTGTTGAAGTCGCCGGCGATGATCGTGGGCAGCTTCGGGTCGATGCTCTTGAGGATGAAGCCCAGTTCCGCCGTGTGGGCCTTGTCGAGCGCCTTGAAAGCCTGGAGATGCTGTGCCGGGCGGGCGTTCGGCTGCAACTGCAGCGGCTTGAGGTGCACATTGACCAGTTGCAGCCGCCGGCCGTCCATTACGGTTTGAGCGACAAGCGTTCCGAAAAGCCCGGACCGCGGGGGCAGGAACCGGGTCTTCTCGATCGGAGATCGGGCCAGGACGCCGAAACGATCCGTGGGAATCCTACCGCCGCCGCCCTTGAAAACGGTGTAGGGATAGAGGTCCTTCAACTCCTTGCGCAAGAGCTGCTCGATCTTGCTCGTGGTCTCCTGAAGAAACACGGCATCCGCCTTCGACTCGCGAATGGCCTTAACGGCCGGTTCGGGCGACCGGTTCTCGAAGTAGACATTGAGCGTGGCGACAGTGACCCGCCACTCGTCGGGCGCCGCAAACCCACTGGCCAGTGTCGACGCGGGCATTGTCGTGGTCGTCGCGGCAGGAGCCCGCTATCCGGCTCCAAAGCCTGATGTCAGCAGTACCATGAGCGCAAAGATGATCATCTGTCACTCTGCGATACAACGTCGGCACAGGAATCGGGTCCGACGCCGATTAATGCTCCGTGCTTGCCGACATACCCCAAGCTGAGAGCTGAAAGCCAACAGCTAATCGCTTCACTTCCCCTTCTTCTTCGCCTTCGTCGCCGCGTTCAGGTCGATGCCCAGCTCGTCAAGCTGCTTGGGATCGACCTCGCTCGGGCACTCGGTAAGCGGGCAGAAAGCCTTCTGCGTTTTCGGGAACGCCGTCACGTCGCGGATGCTCGCTGCGCCGGCCAGAAGCATCGCTATGCGATCCAGACCCAAGGCCAAACCACCGTGGGGCGGGGCCCCATACTGCAGGGCGGTCAGCAGGTGCGTGAACTTCGTCATCGCTTCCTCATCGCTGAGGCCCAGCATGCGGAAGATGCGACTCTGAACCCCGCGGTCGTGGATACGAATCGAACCGCTGCCGAGCTCGACGCCGTTGAGCACAATGTCGTAACACTTCGCTCGCACCGCCCCGGGGTTGCTCTCCAGGATCGGCAGATCCTCATCGTGCGGCATGGTGAACGGGTGGTGCATGAAGACCCACCGCCTCTCATCTTCCGACCACTCAAACGCGGGCATGTCGACAATCCAGAGAAATTCCCAGCGGTCCTTGGGAATCATCTTTCGTCGCTCGGCCAGCGTGGTCCGCAACCAGTTGAGATACTTGCACACGTCGGCAAACCTGCCGGCCGCAAAGAAGATCATGTCCCCGTTACCGGCCCCGGTCGCCCGGATCACCTCGTCGCCCAACTCGCCAGGGAAAAACTTGGCCGCACCCGTCTGTAGCTCGAGTTTGCCGCTTGCCCCGGCCACCACCTTGCACAACGGCAGGCCGCCGGCTCCGATACCCTGGATCTCGGCGGTAAGACCATCCGTCTCCTTTCGGGTCATCTCCGCCCCGCCGGGCAGGCAAATGGTTTTGACCACCCCGCCTCTGGCAATCGCGTCGGTGAACACCTTGAACTCGGTCTTCCTGGCCACCTCGCTAACGTCGATCAGCTTCAAATCGTAACGGAGATCCGGCTTGTCGCTGCCGTAGTCACGCATGGCATCGTCGTAACGCATCCGCCGGAACGGCGTCGGCACGTCGACGCCGATCACCTGTTTCCAGACGTATGACAACGATCGCTCCACCACGTCGAGCACGTTGTCCACGTCGACAAACGCCATCTCCAGGTCAACCTGCGTGAATTCCGGCTGGCGGTCGGCGCGAAGATCCTCGTCGCGAAAACAACGGGCAATCTGCATGTAACGATCGAAGCCGCTGATCATCAGAAGCTGCTTGAAAAGCTGCGGCGATTGCGGCAGAGCGTAGAACTGTCCCGGCCAGACACGAGACGGCACGAGGTAATCCCGGGCCCCTTCGGGCGTGGATTTGGTCAGAATCGGGGTCTCGATGTCCAGGAATCCCTCATGGTAATAGAACTGCCGAAAGGCCTGCAGGACCTTGTGGCGGGTAATGATGCCCTTTTGCATCGGGCCGCGACGAAGGTCCAGAAATCGGTACTTCAGTCGCAGGTCCTCGTTGGCCTCCACGTGATCGGCAACTTCGAACGGCGGGGTCAGCGACTTGTTCAGCACTTGCACCTCGTGAACGCTGACCTCGATCTCGCCCGTCGGCAGCTTGGGGTTGACATTCTGGCCGCGGCTGATGACCTCGCCGCGGACCACGATCACGTCTTCCTTGCGCAAGCTGCGGGCCAGCTTGGTGGCGTCAGGGTCAGTGTCCACGTTGAATCGGCATTGGGTCAGACCACCGCGGTCCCGCAGGTCGATGAACACCAGGTTGTCACCGTGGTCGCGGTAGTTGTTGACCCAACCGGCAAGAATAACGGATTTTCCTACGTCAGAAGCACGCAAGGTGCCGCAGTCACAAGTACGCTTGTTGTACGCAATCGCCACGGAACATCTCCTCTTGTATTCAAACCGGACCGTCCGCACTTCACGCGCCGACGACCGGCAAAAAACCAACCGAAAGCAAGCAGTCTACGGAATCGTGAGCCGCCGGGCCACAGGGCCTCGGCAAGGGACGGCGACCGGCCTTCCGGCCGGTGCTTTTCAGGCGGGGTCACGGACGGTTGAAGCGGCGACCGAGAGCCCCGCCCAGACGCGCGGCCATTCGGTCGCCGATGATCCTCCGTATGCGTGAAAGATCCGATGCCATGACAATGGTATCCTATCACAGACCGCAAGGCCGGAGCAACGCCCCACGCACAGGGACGGATTGCCGCTCGGCACGTCCTGAGCGTCCGGAACTACCGCAACGCCCCACGCACAGGGACGGATTGCCTTCTTACCCCATCGGTCAAAACCTGCTCCTCATAATCGCCATAAGTCCCGTTTATTCATGAGTTTATCGTGAGTCCTGTCAGACGAAATCTCGGGAACAATCAGTTACCGGTCGCCCACAGACTGAATTCCCGATCCCTGATCTGAACCCGCCTTGCGTTACCCATGCAGAAGCCTCATAATAAAAGGTTTGGATCCCGGGCGGGATGGCACCCCGTCCGCGACAATCAAGGAATGACCCCTTACCGTTGGTGGCCTTGCCCGTGCCGGCGAAGGTCCCGGTTTGGGCGAGCTGGTGAGGTAGTACTGGATATGGCGTTCAAGAAGTGGACGGCTTCGGCCCGGCAACTGCGGCCGGATCCTCGGTTTAACAGCAAGCTGGTCAGCAAGTTCATCAACTGCCTGATGTACGATGGCAAGAAGGCCGTGGCGACCCGAGTATTCTATGATGCCATGGACATCGTTGCCAAGCGGGTGAAGGATCACAGCCCGATGGAGGTATTCGAGACCGCCATCAACAACGTGAAGCCCAGCATTGAAGTTCGCAGTAAGCGCGTTGGCGGCTCGAACTACCAGGTGCCCCGGCCCGTCAACCGCAAGCGTCAGCAGTCGCTGGCCATCCGCTGGCTGCTGGAGGCCACCCGCGGCCGAAAGGGCAAGCCCACCTGCGAGGGGCTGGCCGCCGAGCTGATCGACGCCTTCAAGGGCGAGGGCACGGCGATCACGACCCGCGAGAACGTGCATCGCATGGCCGAGGCGAACAAGGCTTTCTCGCATTTTGCCTGGTAACGCGGACACGCATCCAGTCAACACGGATCAAGACTAAAGACGGCCGGGAAACTTCAACAAGGTCCCGGCCGTTTTCTTGCGCTCGCACTTCCCATAGAATAGACGCCGAACATGATTGATTCAGTTCAAGAAAGACTCAGCCGGTCAACGGATTGCGAAATTCGATTTGACCATTTAGCCCGTCTGCTTTATGCGACTGATGCTTCGATTTATCAGATCATGCCCCTGGGTGTGGCCTTCCCCAAATCCGCGGCCCAGGCCGCGAGTCTGATGCGGGCCGCCGCTGACGCGGGCGTCTCCGTCATTCCTCGCGGAGCCGGTACGGGCTTGGCTGGTGCAACCGTCGGCGAGGGGCTGATCATCGATTTCTCCCGCTACAACCGGCGCATTACCGAATTCGACCGCGACAAGTGCGTCGTCCGAGTCCAACCCGGCGTGGTACTCGATCAACTCAATGCGTTCCTCAAGCCGCACGGACTCTGGTTCGGACCCGACGTCGCGACCAGCGCTCGCGCGACGCTCGGCGGGATGATCGCCAACAACTCCTCCGGCGCCCACGCCCCGGTCTATGGAACGACCGACGATCACGTGCTCGGTCTTGAAATCGTCCTGGCCGACGGAACCCTGGCGACAATCGGCGTCGCCGGCGACGGCCTCCCCGAGCACCGCGAGGCAGTCGATCAAATCATCAATCGCTGCGCCAGGCAAATCGAGGAACGCTTCCCGCCGGTGTTGTGCAAGCGATGGCCGGGCTACGGTCTCGACCGCTACCTGCGCGACAAGGGCAACCTGACACATCTGATCAGTGCCAGCGAAGGCACGCTCGCCCTGATCACCTCCGCGGTGCTCAAGGTCGTGCCGATCCCCGGCCGCAAGCGGATGGGCTTGGTTTTCTTCGACTCGGTGGAAGAGGCCCTGGCCGCGACAGTGGAACTGGTCGACCTGAAACCGGCAGCCATCGAGCACATCGACCGTCTCCTGTTCGACCAGACCAAAGGGCAATTGGCCTTTAAGACCGCCCGCGCACTCATGCGGCTGGATGAAGACCCCTGCGAGGCGATTCTATACGTCGAATTCTTCGGCGAGGACGGCGACAAGCTCTACGAACTGGAAAGACGCAGGCTCGGCCGGCGCACGCTGATCTGCAAGGACGCGGTTGAGCAGGAGCTGGTCGTTTCGATCCGCAAACAGGGACTCTCGCTGCTGAGCGCCTCCAAGGGCCCCGCCAAAACGATCCCCGGAATCGAAGACGCATGCGTGGTACCGGCCAGGCTGCCGGATTACGTCCAGGGAATGCGAAAGATCTTCGACGGACTCGGCCTCCGCGGATCGTTCTATGGCCATGCGGCATCCGGCCTGCTGCACATTCGCGCCAGGATTGACCTGCATAAGGCCGAGGATATCGCCAAGTATCGAAAGATGGCCGAGGAGGTCTCAGATCTGGTTCGCGAGTTTGGCGGCTCGCTGGCGGCCGAGCACGGGGTCGGCTTTGCCAGGGCCGAGTTCATGCCCGACCAGCTTGGGCCGGACCTCATGCAGGCCACGCAGGACATCAAAAAACTGTTCGACCCGCAAAACCTCCTGAACCCCGGCAAGATCATCCCGGACGGCCTTCACAGGATCGATACGCACCTGCGATACGGGGCCGGACATCGGATCGAACTGCCGTTTGAGACGGCGTTCGGTTTCATCGAACGGGATGAGTCCTTCATCGGAAACCTCGAACAGTGCAACGGCTGCGGGCTCTGTCGCAAGGATGCTCCGACGATGTGCCCGACGTTTCTGGCCACCGGCGACGAGTTGATGGTCACCCGCGGCAGGGCAAATATCATCCGGGCGGCTCTCGAACATCGCACCCAAAACCGCGATCCGCTGGACTCGCCGGAGCTGGAGGCGGCACTGAGCAATTGCCTCTCGTGCAAGGCCTGCAAGACCGAGTGCCCGGCCAACGTGGACCTTGCTCTGCTCAAGGCGGAGATGAATCACGCCCGCCAGCAGCGAGACGGCATTCCTCTGGTCGATCGCCTGATCTCCAACGCCGAACTCCTGGGGCGTATCAACGCCGGGCTGCTTGCCCCGGTTACCAATACGATCCTGCGAATGCGGCTCGTCCGATGGCTGATGGAAAAGACTCTCGGCTTCGCTGCCGACCGCACCATGCCGCCGTACACGCGACATCGGTTCGACAAGTGGTTCGCCCGACGCCCCAACAAGCGCAAGGGCGTTCGAGGCAAGGTCGTCTTGTGGGACGACTGCTGGGTGCGCTATAACGAACCCAACATCGGCCGGGCCGCCGTCAAGGTGCTCGAAACGGCCGGGTTCGACGTCGTTTTGCCCGACGGCCGCAAGTGCTGCGGACGCCCGGCGTGCAGCCGGGGCGTGCTCAACATGGTCAAGGACCTGGCTCACCACAACATCGATCTGTTCAGGACACGCGGCGGCACCGAACCGATCATCTTTTTAGAACCCTCGTGCTACACCATGTTGATCGACGAGTACCGCCAGTTGAGGATCCCCGGCGCCGACCAAGTGGCCGCACGCTGCGTGCTCTTCGAGCAGTTCGTGTTCGAGCTGCTGCAACGCCGGCCCGACGCCATTCCGTTCAAGGACGCGGGGCTCAAGATCGCCATTCACGGTCACTGCCACGCCAAGGCCCTGACCGACGTGACCATCATGCCGAAGCTCGCGGAAAAAATCCCCGGCGCCAGCGCCCGCTTGCTCGACACCGGCTGCTGCGGCATGGCCGGGGCCTTCGGAATGCTCAAGAACAAACAGGAACTCTCCCGCAAGGTCGCCCAAGACCTGCTGGAAAAGATCAACGCCACGGAACCCGGCACGACGCTCGTAGCCTCGGGCACCAGTTGCCGCCATCAGATCAACCACTTCACCGACCGTCACCCGTTGCACATGGCCGAGGTGCTGGCAAGCGCCATCTGACCTCCATGCTGACGCAGGAGTACTCGCCCTCCACAGCATGCGCTTTGCCCGTGTTCGCACTGCCGATCACGCGGCCATACCGAGTCGGCCGAGATTCGATCACGCAGATTAGTTTAATAAAACTTATTGTGCTCCTGCTTCGCACGCGTTTTTGGGCGTTGCATCCGGGTCTTCACACTGCAACAATACCACCAAGTCATCCGAGTTGAAGGAGATCACCGATGCTTCGTTCGCCTGAGTCGCGCTGCCCTCTCTATCGCCTGTCCCTGACGATCGCAGGCTGCCTGCTGCTGGGAATCCTGGTTTCTCCGACAACGGCGGCCAACGAAACCCCGCTGTGGAGCATCGCCTGGATCAGCGACACGCAGACGCCGGCATGCGAGTGGGTCACAGCTCTGTGCGAGAAGGTCAAGGCCGATCGTCCGAGCATGGTCATTCATACCGGCGACGTTCGGTTCGAGTGGGCCAACCAGTGCGCATGGAAGGATGTACTCAACCTGCTGCGCATCTCCTCGCCGCCCATCGAGTTTCATCTCGCCCCCGGCAATCACGATCTGACCAACGAGGTCCTCAAGAATCATCTTCGACGAGCTGCTACGCGCGGAATCTATCTGCTGGACACCGGCGCGACGGCCGAGGGACAGGGCTACTACCACAGCCGGTTCACGACCGAGATCTCCGGTCCGTCGTGGCCGATCTGGAACCCGGAGGTGGCCGTTCACCCGGCTTGGCAGCCGGACGCCCCCCAAGCCCCTTATCGCTACGTCTTCAAACGCGGCGGCATCCGCTTCATCGTCTGCGACTGCTACTACACCGATGAGCAGCGAGATTGGGTCCGTGACCTCATCACGCAACCGGACGACAGCTCGGTCACCATCATCCTTCAGCACAAACATGAGGTGGACCAGTTGGCCAAATACGTGGAAGGCCTCGACGGCAAGCATAACGTCAAGCTCATGCTTTCCGGCGACCACCACAACTACTGCTACGAGCAGCGCCACGGCGTGACCTTCATCACCTCTGCAGGCATGGCCGAAGGGGCGAATAGAGACTCCGATGCGTTCACGCTGCGGGTATACAAGGATCGCCTCAAACTCGACCGGTATTTGCTGCCCAAGGGCAAACCGGTCACGGCGATCGAAGGCCCGACAACGGTGTGGGAATGCGAGGGCCGTTTCTCGGAGTATCGCCGGCCGGAGTACCCCGTGGCGATTGTCGCCTCCCAACCCGCGCCAGCCGCCAGCGAGGCGGCGGTGCCGACGCCCACACTGGCCCCGAACCTGCTGTTCAACGGCAACTTCGACAACCACATCTGGTACGAGCGCTACCGGGGCTGGTCGCCGAGCGGCTGGTATCAGTGGTTCACCTGCGGCGGACATGCCCCCGAGCACGCAGTGGGCAACGATATTCCACACTCAGGCAAGGAATACGTCCGCATTCACATGTGGGCGCATGCCTGGCGCGGCGGCGTGCTCCAGAATGTCCGCGGGGTCGAGCCGTGCCACTGGTATCGCCTCACCGCCTATGGCTGGTTCGCCAAAACGGTCGAGAATCCTGATCCCAAGGCACGCATCGGCTTGGACCCGCTCGGCAAGCTCCGAGAACAGTACGGTGTCAACGTGACCAGCCATCCCGCACCGGCGTATAACGAGTGCGTCGGAGACGATCCCAAGACGGCCGGTCCCGACTGGCCGGACATACCCGAAAGCACCGTTTGGTCCGACTACCACGATTACGACAAGTGGGGCTTCTTCGAGGTCATGGCTGAGGCGAGGTCCGACGTCGTCACCGCCATCCTCTATTGCGACCCCCGTCAGCGAACGGCCAACGAGCCCATCTACGAGATGAACTGGGATACGGTGGCGCTAAGGGAAATACCATGGCCCACCCGGCGGCTCGCGCCGGAGAACGCCGACATACCCGTCGAGCAAAGCATCAAGAACATGATCCTTACCATCCAGCGGAAACTGGGCACCGCCCAGTTAACCTGGGACACCCCCGTGCCGTGCGGTGCATCGCAAGTGCTGTATCGGTTTCTGGATTCTGAGGCTGTCAATCATCTGCCGGACGGCGGGTCTCCGAAAAGAATCCGCGTCGACCAATTCCCCTTTGAGACACCGGTCGCCTACGAGCGGTCGGAAAAGTGCCATGGGATGGAAATCGGTCCGTTGACGATACCCGATGAAGCCGAGGAACTGCAGGCCGTCGCCCTCTCGCGGGCGGTCATCAACGGAGAATGTCGCACGTTGTGCTCGCCGCTGGCAAGGTTCAAGCTGCGGTGAGATGTTCCGGGTTTTCAAGCGAACTGCTGGAGCACATGCGTATGAAATCATTTCCCGCATCTTTGAAAGCATGCCTTGACCGGCATCCGGCCGGGCCGATCGTACTGGCACTTGTTATCGCATGTGTCTTGGCGGTAACCGTCGGCTGCAACACGCCGGCGACGCGGTTCGTCGTTATCTCAGACCTCCACCCGGCCCCGGGCGCGTTCGATCAGCTTGAGGCGATGACCGACCACGTGATCCGACTTCGACCGGCGTTCGCGGTGGTGCTGGGCGACATCGGCAACGACGAGGTGCCGGGCGTCAGCGAAGAGGAGATCGAGACCATCCGCAAGTCCTTCAACCGTATGACAGCAGCCGGCATTGAAATCTATCCCGTGATGGGCAACCACGACGTCCACCATCGCGTGCAGGACATCAAAGTTAACTGGTTCCTGGCCCAGACGCCGCGGCCGCTCAACCACCTGTTCAACCAATCGGCCCAAACGCCGGCTTATCAAGCCTTCCAGGCCCGCGGCCCCTACAACTACTCATTCAATCGCGGCGGAATCCATTTCGCGGTCGTGGACTCGAACATCTCCCCGCCCAGACCCGACTGGCCCGCCGAGCGCCTGGCCCGAGAACGGCCGCAATGGGAAGCCCATCTGCAATGGATGAAGGACGACTTCTGCCGACACGTCAACAATCCACGGCGCCTGCCGACCCTCGTATTCCTCCATCACCCCGAGTACCTGACCGGCGATCGTGGGATGGATTCTCGGCCGCTGGGCCGCGTGCTCGAGGAGTGTCGCGACGAACAGACTGTCATGGCAGCGTTCGGAGGTCACTGGCACGGCGGCGCCAACCTGGCTCCGAAGTGGAAACCCAACCTGCACGTCTACGCCACTCAGGCCTCGGTTCACCCCGCGACCCGGCCGGTGGAGTTCATCGTGGCCGAGGTCACCGCCCACGGCCTGACGCTGGAACCTCGCGACTCGGTTACCGGCCAACCGGGCACCGGGCCGGTGAAGTACTATCCGATCGCCGGACGGTTCACAGATTTGAGGCGATGATAAGGGTTCGGGGTTCAGTGAAAGGGACGGGTGAGGGCATAGGGTTCGCCAGACAAAGACTCATCCAAGCTCGAAGCTGATAATCATCTAGCAAGCCTCCGAGAGGTATGCTGTTGGTTCGTGTTCAG